>JAUWHT010000288.1 GCA_030605745.1 Pirellulales bacterium
GGCCCCCTCCAATCGCCCAACTCTTGTCTGTTTGTGCCTCATTGCACGTTCGCAGCACGGCTCAGCCACTCCCGCAGCAAAACCCCCGGGGGCGACAAGTGAGCCGCGGCTTTCCTTAAACCATACAACACGTATCTTGCCGGTCTCGGAAAACTCTATTCGATCCGGACGTCTGCGGTTGGCTGGTGATCGGATCGGTTGACCCACTGATAGACTTGCTGGGTAAAGTCTTTCAGGGGTGTTTTGGCCTCCTCCGGATCGTCTGCAGGAATCTGCAGGAGCACCTTGACTAGCGGCGGCCACGTTTTTCGGCCTCGCAACTTCAATCGTGCCAGCCCTAATTGAACGCGATCGAGGGCGATATGCTTGCCGAGTTGGTACCAATGGGCGACCATTACCTGCTCCCCCTCGCGTCTCCACGTCATAAGACCCAGCGAAACATCTTTCCCATCCGGGCCATCTATCTTCAGCCGTTCGCTGTCGATCAATTGCCAGCCGGAGCTTCTGTAGCAATTTTGGGGGTTGTGGAACGCCCCGACATCGTACTCGTTGAACAGGGCAACGTGAAGAGAGATTTTGCGCCCTTTCCTGTCTTGGTACATACGATTGACCACGTCTGTTGCACCAATGCGCACAAAGATTTTGGGGTCCAAATCGGTCAGCTCGCCGTGCCACACACCAAAGCGAAGTGGCATATCTTGGATACTCCAGTTGAGGAGTTCGACACTTGGCGGCTTCGCCCCGCGCTGCATCATGTACCCTACCGCCTGGACCAACAGGACCAGAGCGGCTACAGTAAGTAGACGTATTGTGGTGATCATTGTGTTACCTGGGGTGTGTCTGAGATATACTGGAACCGGTCGGGACATGACTGGCCGTGATGACGGCCGGCTCACCACCCGTAACCGGCACCGGGGCCTGTTTTTCTTCTTCCGAAAGAGCCAACAGTTGCATTTCGAACGGCTCGATCGTCTTGCTCTGGTGGACTGCGGCTTGTTTGGAGGCACTCGGGGGCACGAGCGACCGGCTGACTCTGCGGAGTTGGTTTCCCAACAACAACAGTTCGGTGCGGCCGAACACACCCGTTGCGATGAAGACAATCACCACTGCAGAGCAAGTGAGCAACGCGATCAGGTCATTTTTCAGGAAGACGCTGAGCAGGGCGGCCACCGAAGTTATCGCGCAACAGGCTGCCAGGCAGGCGAGTACCTTACGGTTGCTCCCCAGCAAGTTCAGCAAGCGATGATGCAAATGTCCGCGATCGGCGGTGTAGATGCTATGTCCGGCAAGCTTCCGCCGAAGGATAGCGGCGGTCGAGTCGAAGATCGGAATTGCCCAAACCGCCAGCGGCGCCGCCAGCAGAACCGTACCCGGTCCTTTCAGCGATCCTTGGATGGCCAGCGCTCCGACGGTGAGTCCGATCAGCATACTACCGGCGTCGCCGAGGAAGATCGTGGCGGGTGGAAAGTTGAATCGCATGAATCCGGTCAGGCTGCCGGCAAATACGATGGCCACGATCGCCACCTCGTAGTGACCGACCAGCACTGCCAGGGCGGCAATCGTACCAACCAGGATCATCCCCAACATCGTCGCCAACCCATCAATACCGTCCAGCAGGTTCAAGGCATTGACAGCACCCAACAACCAGAAGAGCGTGAAAGGAACGGCAAGATAGCCAAGCTCGATACTTTGGCCGAATATTCCAATCTGGTGGACCAGCAGCCCGCTGAATATCAGGATTGAAACCGCTGCGAGTTGACCGGCCAACTTCTGATAACCCCGCAACCCAATGTAGTCGTCAATAAGTCCCACGATTACGATTACCGCGCCGGCCAGCAGCAATGCGCGCAGATCGGACCACTGCTGCCACAGCAGTGAGCGAAACGCATTGGGCACGATCAACAAAAAACCGAGCACACCCACCGTCGCCAGGAAGATGGCGACCCCACCGCCCAGCGGCATGGCTGCCACATGCAACTTACGACGGCCGTCCGGGTGATCGGTCAACCCGATGCGAACAGCCACTGCACGGATCAGGGCCGTAAGGACCAGGCTGACGACACATGCAGCCAGGACGATTATAAGACTAGCAACTCTCATTACTGAAATGGTTACGCCGGCAGACGTGGCTCGTAACCCAGGTCCTTGTAACGTCCACTCTCGCTCGGTCCGGTCATCACGGCTTCCATGTTACGGACGCCGAACCCCTTGAGAATCTCACAGGCCGCCGAGATTTTTGGCGCTTGGCTGACGTCGCGGAGGACCGAAAAGAGCACCGCATCCACGTGTTGGCTGACGAACCGCGTGTCGGCTACTGGCAGAACCGGACTGGCGTCGACCAGTACAAAATCGAACTCCTCGCGGAGCTTCTCGAACAGCGCTCCGGCAGCGCCGCCGGCCAGCGCAGTCAGCGCCTGGCGGTCCCAACGCCCTGCGGTGACCACCGACAGGTCGTTGGTCGCGGTCCGCTGGACCACCTCAGCGACATCATTCTCGCCGCGGAGAAATTCGCTCACCCCCGGCTTCAACGGCAGGCCGAAAATCTCGTCAAATGCCGGCCGTCGAAGGTCGAAGTCGACCAGCACCGCACTATGCTCGCTACGGGCGAGGCTCATCGCGATTTGGGTTGCCAGGGTCGTCTTTCCTTCGCCTCCCATCGGACTGGTAATCAATACAACCCGCGTTTGTTCCAGTTGGGCCTTGCGGAGCAGCCTGGCCGCGATGCCATCGGCGGATTCGGTCAGCCGCGTATGCCAGTTTATGTGGCGAGTGGAAGGCGAGCCCAGTTGGCGAATTGCCTGAGTAGGAATCACCGGCATCGCACCGATCACCGGCAGCCCAAGCCCCTTCGACACGTCTGTAGCCGAATTGATCCGTTGGGCGCGAGTATCCCACCATGCAATGCAGCAGGCGGGCAAGGCCATTCCCATCAAGACTGCCAGGGTAGCCAGGGGCAATCTGGCGGTGCGGTCTGTGGTTTCCGGAGGTTCAGCCTCTTGGATAACCGTGATTCGAGAGGTGGATCGCAGTTCCACTTTCAGTCTTTCTCTCTCGTTGGCGATTCCGGTGAGCACCTGGTTAAGATGCTCGATTTCAGATCGCATCATCTCGACGTCGATGGACGACCCGCCGTACTTCTCGGCCTCCTTCCTTTTCAGGTCCACATCATCCTCAAGTTGCGCCTCCTGTGTCGTCAAGATGTCGACCTGTATCTCCAGTTCCCGAAGGTTATTCTGGATGTCGAGCTGCCTCTTGCGCTGAATTTTCTCCCGCAACTCTTCTCCCATGGCGTTGTACTGATCTTCAACCAATTGGATATCGCGACGGTGTCTTTCCACGTAAGGCGATTTGGTGCCGACAACTGTGGCGGCGGCGGTATACGCGGCGTCACTCCTGCGGAAAAACAACTCCGCCTGCAGCCGCCTGGTCACCGGATCGGCCTGCGCATAAGAGTCCAACTCAATTTCTGAGATCTCATAGTCGTCTGTGCCTTCCAGCGAGGCGCGGCCCGCCTCGAGTTCGCCCTTGGCACGCAGCAGACGGAATTGCACGGCCATGAGTTCGCTTCGATAAGAAGCGAGTTCCTGCAAGGCGTTCTGCTGCTTCAGCGAGAGGGCCACGCTATCCCCGGTCCCCAACTGTTCAGCCAGTTTCTTGAAGTCGGTCCGCTTAGTTCTGACTTCAGTTTCTTTATCCGCGTACACGCGGTCGAGTTCATCGAGACGGTGCCTTCGCTGGTTCTGTTCGGCGTTGACGACTTCCTCCACGTATGCCCCGACCACGGCGCCGACCAGGGTGGCCACTTCCTGTGGATTGTCGCCGGCGAGGCTGACCTCCATAATTTCCGCCTTCCCCGGGAAACCCACTGAAAGCTCTTCCGCAAGCCAGGCAATCGGGTCTTCCTGCCGCCGGATGCATTCGAGTTTGGACACTTCGGGTTTTCGCAGCGCGGCGGTGAGCACGAACCGGCTCTTAACACGTTGCCGTTGGGTGCCCTTGTAGATATCGAACTCGGTTTGGGCGGTGTTCTCTGCGGTTTGGAACACAAGGGTTTGTTCCTCTGCGGCGATCCGCAGAAGCGCGTTGGCAGAGTATCTTGGGCCGTAAACGAACCACGCAGCCGGCCCGACCAGTATCGCGACCAGCAGCCCGAGGCCCGTCGCAATTACCCAGTGCCGCCGCAGCGCGTGCAAGTACGCGGTAGGATC
>JAUWHT010000405.1 GCA_030605745.1 Pirellulales bacterium
AAGAAAATGGGAAAACTTGTTGCCGTGTTGATCTTGCCCTTGTTGCTCGTGACGCAACTTGCAGCGGCCGATCAAACGATGATTGTCGTCATCGACGCTGACGGAGCGGCTGGACGCGTTGGAGCGCCGGTTTCGGTGAACGTGAATCTGGAGAAAATGCTGGGGAACCAGGCAAAGTCGGAGCAACTCCAGTTGGTCGAACGGAGCGATGCGGCCGATCGGAAGGGTCAGCCCGTCCCGGCCCAGTTCGTGCCCCAGACGAAAGGTTCCAGCAAGGGCGAGCTTTGGTGGCTGATGCCGCCGGGGCCAAAGGGCGAACGGCGTTTTCGATTGACCAGCGAGGGACAAACGACCTTGGCAGCGTTGAGGGCGCGTTTCGACAAGGAACGTAAGCTGGTCGACGTGACCGAGGGGACCTTGCCGGTGCTGCGATACAATCATGGCACGGTCCCGCCGCCGCCTGAGATCGTCGAGCGTTTCGAGCGCGGCCGCGAGCACCCGCTTTACTACGCACGGGGTGATTACATCCACCCGCTGTTCGGCCCGAACGGCGAAGAACTGACTGATGACTATTCGCTCGACCACCCGCATCACCGGGGCGTGTTCTGGGCGTGGCCGGTGCTTCGGTGGAAAGGCGAAGTGCGGGACTTTTGGGCTATCCGGGTGCTGGCGACGCAGCCGGGAGGCGTGTGGGCTCGTCCTGTTGCAATGCGCCGGGTCCTTGCCGGGCCGGTCCTGGCCGTGATCGACGCCGAGAACGTCTGGAAGTGGGGCGACAAGGACCCCATCGTCCGCGAGGAGGTGATCATCCGCGCATTCGGCGCGCGTGACCGATGCCGGTTCGTCGATGTCGAGGTGCGGTTGACGGCCCTGACCGACGAAGTCTCCATCGGCGGGCGTCCGCCATGGGGGACCGGGGGGTTCACGATGCGAACGTTCCCCGAGTTCGACCAACGCAATATCGATATGCACATTGATCTCCCACAAACCCAGCCGCGTCGTGCGTGGTTCCACCTCACCGGCAACTTTCCTGGCGGCAAAGGGCCGGCCGGCGTGGCCATGTTCGAGCACGTGACCAATCCGAGCTATCCGAACTATCCGAACCCTCAAGGTCTCGACGGGATCCCCGACAAGTACCCCCCCTGGCGTAGCGTCGTGTCGGGTTTTCCGGGGGCCCAGGAAGTCGCTTTGCCTAAAGGTAAGCCCCTGGTGATGAAACACCGGTTGTGGATTCATCCCGGCGCGTCCAACAAGGCGACGCTTGTCGACGTATGGTCGGCGTACGCAAGCCCGCCGGACGTTCGTATTGAGGAATGAACAATGCCAAGGCCATAGAAGCCCCCAACCTGCCCATTGCTTGGGCGGGAACAACTCACGCCTTCCATCCATCCGCCAGCAAGGAGATTTCCATGTCCAAGTCCAGTAAATTGTCACGGCGCGATTTCATGGCCACCACCGCTATCGCCGGCACCGTTGGCGTGGGTACTCCGATGTTCGTTTCGAGCAGTGCCCTGGCGTCGCCGGGCAAACCGGGGGCCAACGACCGAATCCAAATCGGCCTGATCGGCTGCGGGGGCATGGGCCGTGTGAACCTGGGCAACTGCGCCCAGCACCCGGATGTCGCAGTCACCGGCGTCTGTGACGTCTGGAAGGAACGTCTCGACCAAGCCGCTGCCGCATACAAAGGCTCGGCCAAGCCTTACACCGACTACCGCGAGATGCTCGATCAGGACGATATTGACGGAGTGATCATCGCCACTCCTCCGCACTGGCATGCGATGCAGGCGATCCACGCCGTCGAGGCAGGTAAGGATATCTACCTGCAAAAGCCCATGTCACTGCACGTGGCGGAAAGCCTGGCCGTAAAACGGGCAGTCGAAAGACACAACCGGATCAGCCAGATCGGTACACAGATCCATGCCCGCGCAAACTATCGTCGTGTTGTCGAACTGATCCGTTCGGGAAACCTCGGCAAGGTCAGCGTCGCAAGGACATTCCTCGTGATGAACCAGGGTCCGGCTGGCATCGGCAACGATCCGAATACCGGTCCGCCGAAGGGGCTCGACTGGGATTTCTGGGTCGGTCCATACCCGATGCGACCGTTCAATCCGCTCCTTGTCAAGTCCGGCCACTACCGCTGTTCGTTCATGGACTTCGGCAACTGGACGCCGGGCATGGCACCGCACCTGATTGACCTGCCCTACTGGGCGCTGGAACTGGATTTCCCAACGATTACCTATTGCTCCGGCGGCCGTTACATAGTCGACGACGCCGGCGATGCACCGGACGTACAGGAGGCCGTTTGGCAATATCCGGACGTGACCATGACCTGGATGATGTCCATTGTAAACAGCTACGGGTTCGATCTGCAGGGCGAGGCGGGAATAAAGGGACGGCGGGGTATATACTTCCACGGCGTGAATGGAACGCTCTACTCCGGCTACGACGATCACAACGTCGTGCCAGAGGGCGACCGGATGAAAGACGCCAAGACGCCGGAGCCGTCCATTCCGCCTTCGCCGGGTCATGAGCGGGAATGGCTCGATTGCATGCGAACCCGCAAACAGCCCAGTTGTAGCGTCTTCTACCACTACAAAATCGACGTGGCCATCGGACTGGCTACCCTGTCATACAAGCTCGGCCGCTCGATCCGCTTCGATCCCGCCACCCGGAAGATCGTTGGTGATGATGAAGCCGCCAGGCTGGCCAAGCCCGAGTACCGCCATCCGTGGAAATTCCCCGAGCAGTACCTCTAACGGCAACCCTGCATTGCGATCCTGTTAGGACTCTGGCCTTGTTGCCGACTGGAAACCAGCCCGCGGCTGCGGTATTTCTGTGGTGTCAAGCCCGTTTCGGATTTGAACGCGTAGGCCATGTATTCCGGTGAGCCGAAGCCGGAGGCGGCCGCGACGTCGGGGATCAACATATCGGTTTCCATAAGCAGTTGCCGGGCCCGATTGAGATGAACGCGGCGAATTTCGGCGGCGGGCGTCCGCTCGAGGACATGCAGGAAACGCCGCTCCAGCCAGCGGCGCGACACCGGTACTGCGCGAAGCACGTCTTTCACCTGGATCGCATCGGCGGCGTGGTCCCGGATGAAGCGGATCGCCTGCGCCAGATCGACGTCATCAACTGCCAGCGTGTCGGTCGATCGCCGCATTACCACGCCGACCGGTTTGATGAGGATCGGTTTTTTCGGCGGACGCTCCCCACACGTCAATCGGTCCAACAGGGCAGCGGCTTCGTAGCCAACCCGCTCCGCGGCCGCCACGATGCCGGATAGCGGCGGGTTGCACGTATCGCACAGCAAGTCGTCTTCATCACCCACTAGCACGGCGACCTGCTCCGGCACGAGCAAGTCAGCCCATCGGCAAGCGTCGATCAACTGCTGGCCGCGCTTCATTGGCCAAGCCAAGATTCCCACCGGCTTTGGCAGCCCCTTCAGCCAGTGTACCAGGTCGTTCTGCTGGATCTGCCAACCGGCGCGGCTTCCCGCACCGCGGCCGGGCTTGTAGCACGAGCATTCGTACCCTTCATCGGCGAGCGCCCTGGCAAACACCTGCCGGTGGTGCCTCGCATGTGACAGCGGCTGAAGCCCGAAGTAGCCGAAGTGCCGGAGCCCGCGGTCGAGGAAGTGCTCGACCGCCAGCCGCGCCCAGGCCTGCAGATCGGTCGTCACCCGTGGCAGCTCTACGCCCTTGAGCTCCATGGCTGAAACGTTGATGACCGGCGCTCGCGCGGTCCTGATGTGGTTGGCAAGCGCATGCGTGGCGACCCGTGCGATGATGCCTTCACCAGTCCATCGTGGCGGTAACCGCACCGGCGTGCCCTCCCCCCGGGCGTTGATCGACAGGTGCCACGGTCCGTGTTTGCGGCCGTAAGAGATGATCCCGCGGATCAACTGCCGGCCCCAAAAGCTCGATGTCTCCACCAGAACGGCTACATGTGCAGCTTCAGCTTGGGCCATGTTTCCACTCTTTAATGCTCGACATACCTGCTAATCACGGCACCTTCCATTATAGCATGTCAACGGCGGGCAAGTGACGCAATATCTTAGAAGATTTACGCAAAATACTATTGACGGCCGTTCTCCAATGTAGAATACTCAAGAGTAGAAAAGCAGTGCTAAACCAGAGGACTTGCAAAATGAAACGACCGTTCTCTTTATGTGTCGGCATTCTACTGGCGCTTTTGGGACAAATGGCCGGCGTGCTGTTCGGCGGGCAAAACGAGGCCATTGCCAAAGTCGGTGAGGAAAAAGGCCTTGTCGCTTACTGGAAATTGAAGGGCGACTGTAAGGATTACTCGGGGAACGGCAACCACGGAGTGAATCACGGAGTCAATCTTGACACCGCGGAGTTCAACGGCAGCAGTGCCTATGTCGAGGTGCCGGATAGCCCTTCGCTTGACCTGGGAACAGGCGACTTCTCTATTTGTGCCTGGGTTTACACGGACAAAGATTTCGACGATGTCATCGGCGACGTCCTGAGCAAGTATGACCCATCAAGCCGAAAGGGGTTTACGCTCAGCATCAACGCCAGCTCTGGCGGTTACAATTCCCAAGGGGACGATAAGCACGTCTACTTTGGAATCGACAAC
>JAUWHT010000084.1 GCA_030605745.1 Pirellulales bacterium
GAATCCAGTTAGTGTCTATGGACCCGCGCAGAAATAAGCTGTACAAATTGGTGGCACGCCCTGAGGAACGAAGGGCGTGGATAGGTGCCCCAAACACGCCCTTCGCTGCGCTCAGGGACGTGCCACTCTTGGTGGAATTCGTACAAGTTATTTGTGCGCGGGCCTTAAACCAGGTGGAGCTTGAGTTGAATGAAGTGCCAGAAATGTAACAAGCCGGCGACGTTCCACATCACCGAGTTGGCCGGTGGTAAGCCACAGGAGTTGCACTTGTGCGAAGACCACGCCCGAGAGTATCTTACTTCCTCGGGCGGTGAACCGGCCGGTGGCGGCAGCATTGCGGCGGCTTTCCACCAGCAGATGATCCAGCAGATGGCCATCAGCCAGACGGCGGAAGAGTTGGCCGTACTCGACCAGCAGACGTGTCCGGTGTGCGGCATTACTTTTTTCGAATTCCGCAGCAAGGGTCGGTTGGGCTGCCCACACGATTACGAATGCTTCAAGGCCCAGTTGGAACCGTTGATCTTGAACATTCACGGCGCATCGGAACACACCGGCAAGTCGCCCGGCCGGTGTCCCCGTGGTAGTCAGAATCGCACGCGGCTGATCCGGCTTCGCCGGGAAATGAAAGAGGCGATCGAAGAAGAAAACTACGAACGGGCTTCTGAACTACGCGACGAAATCCGACGCGCCGAGACCTAAGACGACTAACCGGGGTAATATCGTGGAACTTAACGATCTGACCACCAACAGCGGCGAGTGGCTTCGGGGTTCCGGGCCACAAGCCGACATCGTCATCAGCAGCCGGATCCGGCTGGCGCGCAACCTGGCCGATTATCCGTTCATCAGCCGGGCGACCCAACAGGATCGCACGCAAGTCGAAAACGCGCTTAGGGAACGCATCCTCAGTATTGAAGCATCCAGCGATCTGCTCTACGTCGACGTCGACGAGTTAGAAGGGATTGATCGGCAGTTCCTCGTCGAGCGGCATTTGATTAGCCGGGAGCACGCGGAAAGCCAGGGTGCCCGGGCAGTGGCCATCGACGGCCGCGAAAAGTTCAGCCTGATGATCAACGAGGAAGATCATCTGCGGATGCAGGTGATCCAGAGCGGGCTCAATCTGGACAGCGTTTGGGAACAAGTCAACCGCATCGATGACCTCATCGAGGAGAAGGCCACCTACGCCTTTCATGAGCGGCTGGGATACCTCACTGCCTGCCCCACCAACGTGGGAACCGGGATGCGCGTCAGCGTGATGCTCCACCTCCCGGCCTTGGTCCTCACCCGGCAAATCGACAAGGTCTTTCGCAGCCTGCAGAAGATCAACCTGGCAGTCCGGGGCCTATACGGCGAAGGTTCACAGGCCATGGGCGACTTCTACCAGATCAGCAACCAGATCACCCTGGGCCGCAGCGAACAGGACCTTATCCGGCAGATCGCCGACATCGTGCCCGTAATCACCGACTACGAACGGCAGGCACGCGACTTTCTCGTCAAGGAAAGCCACGAGAACTTGCACGACCGGGTAAGCCGCGCTTACGGCATCCTGCGCACCGCCCAGACGATCAGCTCGGAGGAAACTATGCACCTGCTGTCCAGCGTGCGGATGGGTGTAAATCTAGGATTGATCCCCGACCTGGAAATCCCCGCAATCAACAAACTATTCATCCACACCCAGCCGGCACACCTGCAAAAGCTCAGCGGCACGGAACTCGACTCAAACGACCGAAATATCGAACGTGCCCGATACCTTCGACGGTACCTCAACAAGGAAAACGGGGCTGACAAGAATTAGTTCAAACCCAGTGATTTGGGTCCAATGGAATGGCTATTCCAGTAATGACGATCTGCATCCAAAGATCATTGCCAGTATCTTCAGGCAAGCTGGGCTGAAAGATGGGAGACAAGTCCGATGAAGAAAAATGCCGTTGCTATGCCCGTGGTCATACTGAAAACTCCGACCGGCTACAACGCCTTCAGCCCCGAAGTTGATGGCTGCGTCGCTACAGCCAAGACTATCGACACCGCGCTGAGGCGAATCAAAGAAGCCCTGGAGTTTCATCTTGAAGGCGAGTTGCTCGTCAAGAATCGCAGAAAAAAGGCCTGCGCTATCCTGAAAGATACCTTCGATGATTACGGCACCGATGCGTTCTATGCGTCCGTTTCACTACCGCCGAAGGAATGTTGGGACTCCGTGGATTGACCGTGATAGACTTGCCTGAAGGAGAGATGACCAAATCCATGTCTTCCATTGGAACGGCGCCAATCAGCACGGAATTGCCGATTACCAGGGCGCCCGTGAAACAAGTGCGACTTCCAAACCTGATTTGAATAGGACCCACATAAGGGACAATGTGTGATCGCTCATCGGCAGTGGTGACCTCTCGGCTTTCAATCTCTTCCAGTTGCAATTGCAGGGCGATATGCTCGGGAATGCATATCGTCATTGCTCCGGTGTCTACCAATGCCCTAACGGACAGCGGTTTGAGAGAACTGTCCTTCGGGTTCGCCAGTTCTATGTCTGCGTGAACCAAACCCATTTGCAGCCTCCTTCTTATTCAAGACAGCTTAGCCCGCAGCGCCTCGACCGCATTGCGGGGCAGGAACCGGGCCAATTCCTCGTCGCCGGCCAGCGGGGCAATCTGCTTGATCAGCGAACTGCTCACGTGAGCCAGTTCGCCGTCGGCGACCATAAACAGCGTCTCCACGTCCGGAGCCAGCCGCCGGTTGGCCATCATCATCGTCAACTCGGCCGGAATGTCGGTGATCGGACGCACGCCCCGGACCATCACCTGCGAGCCGCACTCCCTGACAAACTCGACGGCCAGACCGAAGAACGTGCGAATCTCGACGTTTTCCAGGTGGGTCGTCGCCGTGCGGATCAGTGCCTCCCGCTCCTCCGGCTCGAAAAGCGTCTGCTTCTCGACGTTGATCCCGATGCCCACTATCAACCGGTCAAACAGCCGGCTGACCCGCTCCATCACGTTCAGATGTCCCAGCGTAATCGGGTCGAACGTGCCCGGATAAACGGCAATACGCGGAGAAAGTGCGTTCATGCGTGGCAGTCCTTCTGTTGCAGATCGAGCCTCCCATAATCTACACGGTTCTCACTCGGCAGACAAACGGGGGCAGGCAATGACTCGCAAGGGCTACTTGCCAATAGCCGGGGGGCAACGCCCCGCGGGTTCACCCGGCGGCTGCGGGTTCACCCGGCGGCTGTTAGCCGCCGGCTATTGCTCTCAGCCCGCGCACGCCCCTATTTCGGGTGGCACCGATAGTCCATCGTTGGGCCAATGGTGAACCGGGCACGAGTGAACTATAATCGAAGAGTGGGAAACACACTCAACCCATAAATTGCTGCCGCAGGGATAGCTTCGATGCCTAAGGCCCTATGTATTGTCGGGACCGTTGTCGCCGTGCTGTTGTTGTTGGTCTTCGGGCTCGACTTGGCAATAGGCTTTCCCTTCAACGGTGCCAGCAAGCTGATGAACATCTTTTTCATCATCTGTTCCGGTATTCTCGGCTACCTCAGTTGGACGACGATGCGGGAACAAGTGTAGTAGCTATCAGCTATCAGCTTTCGGCTTTCAGCCATGAAAACCGTTGTCAGGTGTGCTGACACGAGTATTTTGCGTAAGTTATTTTTCGGAAACATGTTAAGCTTTCCCTTTGCAGCGGTTTGTGGCTGAAAGCTGATTGCTGATAGCTTCGTCCGCTAGTGTCTGGCCAGAATCGCCGCGACCAGCCCGTCGGTGGTGTACTCGTTTGCTTCGACCGCCGGTTCGTGGCCCAACCGGCGGAGCACCTCGGAGGTAATCGGGCTGATGCTGGCCAGTTTGCTGTTGCGCAGTCCGTCGCCGAACATGGCAACCAGCGACCGGGCGTTCGCTGAGCTGGTCACCGTGATCCAATCGATCCGACCGGCGGCCAGTACGTCGGCCACGTCCGGATCGGCGTTTTCCACGTCGGTACTGGAGTAAACGACAATCTGGTCCACCGCGGCCCCGGCAGCGGTCAGCCGCTCGGCCAACACCTGGCGGCCACGGCTTGCCCGGGCGAGCAAGAACCGGCTGCCCAAACAGCGGTCAATCAATGCGTCGGCCAGGGCTTCGGCCCGATATTCTTGGGGAACGAGATCGGCCTGGAGGTGAAATCGGCCGAGTTCTTCGGCCGTTGCCGGGCCGATGGCTGCCAGGCGGACGCGTCCCAGCCGCCGAAGATCGCCCCGGCCGGAGCACAACCGCCCGAGCAGGTAGCGGACTCCATTGACGCTGGAAAACACCAGCCAGTCATATTGATCGAGCCGGTCAAGTGCGGCGTCTACAGGGCCCCAATCGGCCGGATCGCTGATCCGGATTGCCGGCTGCAACATCACGTCCGCTCCCAGCTTCAAGAATCGCTCCCAGAGGTGGCCGGCCTGATCCTGCGGACGCGTCAACAGTACCCTGGCGCCAGACAGCACCCAGGTAGCCCCGGCTCCTGGGGTGATTTCAAACGGGATCCCGGCAGCACGGAGTGCTTTGATCTCCTCAGCCGTATGGGCGCAGTCTCGCGAATCCCCTCCTTTGAGGTAGACCTTCCCAAGATGGCTGCCTTGACGTTGCATAGGGAGGCGTTGTGTTGAAGCCTCAACTTGTTAGAATAAAGGATTGTGTTGATCCTGTTGACGTTCGACCTGTCCAATCATGCCACCTGAAGATACTCCAGCGCCACCCACCGATCAGTCCCAGCCGGCGGCGCGAGAACCGCTCTCAACGGCCAAACAGAAGCGTTTGCAGCAGTGCTTCTCGCACGCCAGCAAGCAGATGGCCCAGGAGAATTACGATTATGCCACCACGCTGTTCGCCCAGTGTGTGGAGGGCGACCCGTCGAACTTGAGTTACGTCCAGAGTTTCCTAGCCAATCTCCAGAAGAAGTATAACAACAATAAGACCGGCAGCAAACTGGCCCAGTTCAAGGAGCGCGGAGCCCGCAGCGCGATCAAAAAGGCTCTGTCGCAAAGTAAGTGGGACGACGTAATCAAGCACGGGCTGAAGGTTCTGGCGGTCAATCCGTGGGATATTCCCACGCTGACGTCAATGGCCACTTCTGCGGATAAGGCGGGCGACGATGAGTGCGAATTGTACTACTTGAAGTGTGCGCTGGACGCCAATTCCAAGGACCCGGACGTCAACCGCCAGTGCGCTATGGCCCTGGCCACCCGGCAGCAGTTCGATCAGGCGATCGCCTGCTGGCACCGGGTGGAGCAGGCCCGGCCCGACGACGATGAGGCCCAACGAGCGATCGCCTCACTGGCCGTGGAGAAGACCATTGTCCACGGCAAATACGAAGACAAGGATGCCGCGAAATTCGCCGGTAACCGCAGGGGCCAGCCCCACGCGCCGGAGTGCGAACTAACCATGCAAGAGATGCTCGAAGGGAAAATCAAGAACAATCCCGAGGAGCTTTCTAACTACTTCGAACTGGCCCAATTGCACATCAACAGCGAAGACTACCAGGCTGCCGAGGATGTGTATGCCCGGGCGTTGGAGGTCTCCGACGGTGCCCCCGATGTCCGCGAACGCTGGGAAGACGTCCAAGTACGTCACTTGCGTCAGCAGATTACGCAGACCGAAGACGAGGAAACGAAAAAGAAGCTGCGGGAAGAATACAACCAAAAGGAACTCGCAATCCACAAAGCCCGCGCTGAGCGCTATCCCAACAACCTCAGCTTCAAGTACGATTTAGGGCTGAGGTACCAGGTCAACAAGCAGTACAACGAGGCGATCAAGGAGTTTCAACAAGCCCGAAACGACCCCCGACGCAAGGGTGTCTGCCTGTTGGCCCTGGGCCAGTGCTTCCAGCAGATTAAGCAGTACCGGCTGGCGATGAGTCACTACGAGTCGGCCGTTGAAGAGATCCCCGACCGGGATGCCAAGAACAAGAAGGAGGCACTCCGTCTGGCCGGCAAACTGGCGATGGCCCTGAAGGATGTCGATGCCGCCGAGATACACTTGACCGCCTTGGCCGGACTCGATTTCACCTACAAAGATGTCTCGGCCCTGCTGGACAAGGTCGACGAGTTGCGTGAGAACGGAGATAGCTCTGCATAAAGCCGCGACCGTTGGTCGCGCTAAAAAGCCGTGACCGCCGGTCGCGCCAATCTGGCGCGACCAACGGTCGCGGCTTTGTAAACCCTGGAAAATCCTCAAACCACAAAAACCATGCCCAATACCAAGAGTGCCAAGAAACGACTTCGCCAAAACGTCGTCCACCGCACCCGAAACCGTTCGATTAAGCAGGCCGTCCGCACCCAGTGCCGAAAAGTCCGCCAGGCGATCGAGGCCGGCGACGCCGAGGCGGCCGAAGCTGAGTTCCGCCTGGCCGCCAAGAAGCTAGATTGGGCCGGTGGGCGAAACATCATCCACCGAAACGCTGCGGCGCGGACCAAGTCGCGGTTGTCGGTGAAGATCAAGGCCCTGAAAGCCGGCTGATTGCAAAGCGGAAAGCGGATGGGCCAGGTTCGCTTTCCGCTTTCCGCTAGAACTCCACGTCCTCGGCCTCGAATACCGGACCTTCGACGCAGGTTCGTCGGTAGTCCCACCGGCCCGACGCGTCGTGGATCTTCGCCACGCAACTAAAGCATATCCCAATCCCGCAGACCATCGGTCTCTCCAGCGAGACCTGGCAGCGGAGGTCTAACTCCCGGGCGATTTTCGCCGTGGCCTCCATCATCGGTTCCGGGCCGCAGCAGACGATCCGGCAGGCAAGCGACGATTGCTCCACGACCGGGCGGATCAAGTCAGTCACCAGGCCGCGGTGGCCGGTGGAGCCGTCGTCGGTGCTCAGTCGGACCTCGACCCCGATGCGCTCGAAATCGCCCACGCCCGCCAAATACTCGCTGCTGCGGCACCCATAGCACAGCGTGATCTTGCCGGCATTGGGGGCCTGCCGGGGCGGGTCGCCGTAGGTCTGCAGCCCGAGGTATTCGCGCGCCAGTGCCAGAAACGGTGTTTGCCCAATCCCACCGGCCACCATCACCAGATGCTCGGTCGCGGTGGGCGGGAACCCGTTGCCCAGCGGCCCCCAGACCTCCAGCGGTGCCGTCGGCCTCAGCAAGGCCAGCCGTCGGGTCATCTTGCCGACGGTCAGATAGACGATGTCCAGGCCCTGCGGATTCCCGCCGGAGTCCGGCACCACCTCATACAGTGCCAGCGGCCGGCCCAGCAGCGGATCGTTCGTCCCGGCCAGCCGCATCATGATGAACTGCCCCGGCAGAACCCGCCGGGCAATCTCGGGACAGGTGAAGCGTATCCGGTACGTGTCCCGCGCGACGCGGACGTTTTCCTCAACGACAACCGTCCCCTGCCAGGCCCGGTCGGCGTACGAAGGGTGATGGTGTTGTACGGTCATGTTCAGCTATCAGTTCACTGTAAACGCCCCCGGACTGCGTTCCGGGGGTAATGATTGTGAAGCCACTGCCGACTAACCTGATAACCCACCCCGCCGAACGCAGTCGGCGGGCGTTTTCCCCGCAATCACCTGCTTTCCACTCCGCACTCTCCACTCTCCACTATCCACTATCCTTTCGCCGCCCGGTGCAACGCTTTAACTTCCTCTCGGGTAAGTGGCCGCGAGGCGCCTGGGGGCAGTCTGCCCAATCGCACCGGGCCGACAGCGATCCGGACCAGTCGGAACACCTTGTGCCCGAGTCGGGCCAGCACGCGGCGAATCTCGCGGTTGCGGCCCTCGCGGAGCACCATCTCGAGAATCGTGCTGTCCTTCCGATGCGACTTCACCCGCAGCCGCTCTAGCCGGGCGAGCCCTTCGGCCAGGCGCACACCGCGCCGGAGCCGGCCGAGCACCTCGCGTGTCGGCCGCCCGGCCACCTGCACCCGATAGGTCTTCTCGACGCCATAGCGGGGATGGGTCAGGCGGTTGGCCAACTCGCCGTCGTTGGTCACCAGGATCAGCCCTTCGCTGCTCAGGTCGAGCCGCCCGATCGCAAACAGCCGTGTCTTGCCCTTTGGAACCAGGTCGATCACCCGCGGCCGTCCCGACGGGTCCCGATTGGTCGAGACCACCCCAGTCGGCTTGTTGACCGCGAAGTAAACCAACTTGGCTTTCGGCAGGGGCACGCCGTCCAGCCGAACCTCCTGTCTGGCTGCGTCGACCCTGGTACCCAACTTAGTGGTCGTCCGACGATCGACCTCGACGCGACCGGCGGCGATCAACTCCTCGCACTGTCGCCGGCTTCCTGCCCCGGCCGCTGCCAGGACCTTTTGCAATCGCTCAAGAACAACTTCGTTTTTGTACAAATCTTATCGACCCCAGTTCCAGGGTAGCCAGCGCGCCTGGAAGGGATTGATGGACGGTTGAACCCGGAGTACCTCGGCAGGGGGTTTCTCGTACTCCAGCGGGCGGGCGCCGACGATCTTCGGACCGGGCTCGTTTTCCGGGTAGGGATCGAACCGTTCTGCCTGGGCTTGCTGGTATTGGGCCGGGCCCGGATGAGACCAGTTGGGCGGGACCAAGCCCCGGCAACCGGAAATCCCCACCACCAGAATCACCGCCAGCGCTACAGACTGCCGCTTGTTCATGGAAACGTGCCACTCCGCTACGGAAAGGTCGTTTGTTCCAGCCAATTGGGTCAGGGATTATACGCGCTGCTAGCCGCCGCAGGAAGACGAGTTTGGCACCCCCTCAGCCGTCCAGCGAGTTTTTCTGAGCGGGGATTGCGGAACTTCCCCCTAATTGGGGTACTAGTAACCACAGTTTTCCGGCCTTTTGCGGTCGGACCGAAAAAAATTTCGGCGGGTGGGTTTCGTCGTGAAGTCTTTCACTGCAATACTTTACCCCCTTCGTAAGTGTCATACGAGGGGCGGAATTTTCGATTCTGGCGATTGACAGGGTTGCAGCGGACAAGGTATTTTCGAAGTTGTGTTAGCAAGCAATAGGTGCTAGCATGGTGAGTTGGGCAGCCCGTGCGAAACGCGCAAATCCCGCCCGCGTTGAGTATAAGGTTCGTTACCCACCCGTTGTAACCTGCCCTTCAGGAGGTCCCGCCATGTCAACATGTACCCAAGGGAAACATCGTCCACTGCCAAACTACTCTAGCCGATGTTTGCTCTTCGTTTTCGCTTGTTTGCTTTGTCCGGGATGGTCGAAGGCTAGTATCGGGCCGCTGGACTTTACACTCAATGCCACGCCGGCGGCTTCCTTGGACCTTTCTGGGGAATGGCAGGTGGCGCAAGACCCCACCAACACCGGGAAGACTTCGGAGTGGTTTCGCAACGGCCCGGTGGAAGGTGCGGTGACCGCCGTGGTCCCAAACCCGATCGAATTAACCTTCCCCGGTTATGACGGGGTGATCTGGTACTGGCACTCTTTCGATGCTGGAGAATTGACGGCGTACGATGATGTTCGGATCCATTTTCAAGGTGCCGACTATTATGCCGAGGCATGGTTGAACGGCAAATACTTGGGCGGCAACGAAAGCGCCTTGCTGCCGTTTGCCTTCGATGTGAAGAAGGCAATTCGAACAGGAATGAATCAACTGGTCGTGCGCGTGGTCGATGCGAGCTATGCGAAAGAGATCGACGGTTTTCAACTGGGGCACGTGCCCGGTGGAAGGCAACACGACAACCCTATGGCGAGGGGGTTCCGGCATCAGAACTACGGTGGGTTGCTTCTGCCAGTTTCCGTCCAGGCTTTTCGTCGTCCATGGATTGCGGATGGATTCATTCGGCCAAACGTCAAGCAAGGTAAGATCGACCTTGATCTGACGGTTGTGGGCAGCGGTGCCCCGGGCGAGTGGAATGCCGTGATATATCCCGTGTATCCGCAAAAAGGAGAGGCTGTGGTTCAGGAAACCGTTCAGATTTCGCCTGACCGAGATGGTCACGCCAGGATATCGTTCGAGATTCCAAACCCCCATCTCTGGCAGGTGTGGGACAGCTTTCTTTATCAAATCGAGTTAACCCCAAAACGGGAAGGTCGCGTCGCCGGCACTACCTGGCGTGATCGGTTCGGAATGCGCGAGGTCTCGATCCTAAGCGGAAGAATCGCAATAAACGGCAAGCCGATATTGCAGCGATCCTACCTGTACAACCAAATCTGGCCCATCACTCTCGGAGTACCATTCCAGGACCTGGCTCGACGGGACATAGAATTGACCCGCGCCACGAACGCCAATATGTTGCGGTGTTTTAGCAAAACACCGGTGCCCGCAACGGTCGAAGCGGCCGACGAAGTGGGCATTCTGCTGCAAGTGGAAACCCTTGG
>JAUWHT010000016.1 GCA_030605745.1 Pirellulales bacterium
CACCATTGGGCTGGTTGCTCCGATCTTTCCTTGCCATCGCCAGCCTCCTCGCACTGCTGCTAGCACATTTAGGCGCAACAGGGGAGGCAATAGCATAACAACCCCGCTATTTCTTGCCAACATCATGAGGCACTACCGCAAATTGCAAATTTGCAATTGTCAATTTGCAATCACTGCATGTACTGTGGCCGGCGAGCCATCCGGTAGCCCATCGACTGCGGCGCCCGAGCCGTACGACCGTATGACTGCACCGCACGCCCCATGTCAACCTGCTGCTCGACCCCGGGCATCTGCCCAACCAACGGGTCGGGGATCGGCTGCATCGTGTTCGGACCCGTTTCAGAATCGGGCACCATCTCGCCACCGGACATCGGGTACAACGGCGGCGAGAGCACCGAACCGGCCCGGGCCGTCGGACCACAGACCATTGGGCCGCACTTGCCGGTGTAAAGGGCACCACAATAGTCGTACGGATGGGCACACATCGTGCAACCAGCCGTCACGCCGATCAAGGCAACCACAAACAAGGTCAAAACCGTGCGAACCATCGGACGAACCTCTCCCTATGATCAAAGGACCTGCAGCGGTATATTCGGCTGAAAAGCTTCGCTAACCCGCATCTTTTTCCAGCATTTGATGCGTAATAGGAAAAAAGGGGGAGTGGGGAAGGAAAAGGCATGTGGGATGGGTGCTTACACACGCGTTTGCTGTGCGTGCCCCGTTTAGCCGCCGGGCTTGCCCCAATACCGTTGAATTAGTGATGATATCAAGTGGAAATCCAGTGGCACCGGCGTCTCGCCGGTGTGACGGAACTCGTGACGATGCCTATACTTGTGTCTCACCGGCGAGACGCCGGTGCCACTGTGTTGCTGCCAAGTCTGTCCTTGAATTCAACGGTATTGGGGCTTGCCCGGCGGCTAAACGGGAAACAAGCACCCCCACTACAGCTCTCTGACCACCGTTACTCGTCGCCGGGCGTTCAGTTCGTCAACGTACGGCTGCAGATCGGCCCAGGGTTCCAGCATAGCTGCCCGATGGTCGGCGCCAAAACTCATCCGGCGGACGCGGATGTTCGGATCGGTCAGTTCGATAGTATCGGTCACACGCAGGCCGTGTTCGCCGGTTGCTTCCCGCTCGGGTAGGAACTCGAAGGTCCGCTTCAGCCGGATGGGATAGACCCATTGTCCGGTACTGTTGTTTTCCGCTAATCTGATCTCTGGCAACTGCGGCACCTCGGCCAGCACCACCGTCAGGTACAGATTCCGCAGCACCAGATCGCGAGGTACTTCTCTTTCGGGCGGATCGTCTTGCCGAGCGGGTTGGGCGTGGGGGACAAAGCACGTTCCCGGCACAAAGAAGTTACCCGATGGGATTCCCACGGGCGAAGTCGCATCCTGCAACATTGTTTCCGCTCCCCGGAGCGCGGGCATCCTGCCCGCATAAGTGCGGCCGGGACGGCCGCGTTACAGCTTAAACACGAAAGAGCGACTTATACCACAACCGGTTGACCGGCTCCAATGCCATTGTTGTCGCTTGGCGCGGCCTTCGGCCGCAACCAAAGTGGCCAGGGTTTAGGGTTCAGGACTTTGCTTCCAACCCTATCCGATTTCACACGAAAATCCTGAACCCTGAACCCTGAAACCAGTACAGGCAAAAGTTTGTCAGAAAAACAAGCTTTTACGGGTTTGCAATACAGAAAGAGCCGGACCTGCGAACAGGTCCGGCTCGGCGTTCTCGGACTTGGCAAGCCGGGACCAACAGGGCAGGTCCCGGCTCGCTAGAGGGCTTCAACCATCGCGGATCCAGTCAATGGAACTGGATGCAGTCCGGCGGAAACCCGGTCCGGTCCGGAATCGTCAATTGGCAGGTGCAGCCGGCGGCTTGGGGGCAGCCGGCGCCGCGGGTGCGGCCGGAGCCGCGGGGGCAGCCGGAGCTTCCTCCTCGGCAACCGCTGGAGCGCAGGTCTTCGGACGGCAGGTCCTGGCCCGGCGGGCCTTCAGCCGATCGCGAAGCTTACACGTCCTCTTCGGCCGGCAGGTGTCGGCCGGCTCACAAGTCTCGACCGGCTCGCAGGTTTTGACCGGCTCGCAGGTTTCGACCGGCTCGCAAGTCTTCGGCTCGCAGGTCTTGGCGCGGCGGGCTCGCAGCCGCTCCAGCAAGCCGCATCTCTTCGGCTTGCAGGTGTCGGCCGGCTCACAGACCTCGACCTCTTCGCACACCGCAGGCTCACAGGTCTCCGGTGCGCAGGTCTTGGCACGGCGGGCCTTCAAGCGATCGCGAAGGCCGCACCGCTTCGGTTTGCATGTCTCCACAGGAGCACATTCGGCGGCCGCAGCCGCACAGGCATCCGGCGCAGCCTCATCCTCTTGCGCCATCGCCTGTTGCCCGCCCATCAGGACGAGCCCCAGCACCGCCAGAAACAGGGCGATGCCAATAACATACGTGCGATACATTCGAGAAACCTCCAACTAACAGGTACCGTAGCGTGAGCAAACTCACACTAACGCCGTCACACAATTCTTACTGCCCGACCCTGACGGCTTCCGGTCGGGCAGACACCTAACTGGACTGTGCTGCCGCCTTTCTGCCGGTCGCTTCACTACCCTGTTGAAGCTCCACGGGCCAGCCCGTGCGGCAACCAATGCACAGCGTAGTCCGTTAAGCTAGCACATCTGAGCAAGCTGTCAACAGGAGAACGCGAATTTGTACGCCCTGGGTGGTGCCGGCATATTGGGGGTTGTGCGTCGATCGTCCAAAAAATACTGGCCCTCCAGCCCCTTCCCTATCCCACCAACCCAACGAAACAGGGAGGATTCCAGGACGGAATTCTCCCTGTGCAATTCGCCATAAACCGTTATTCTAAAGAAACTTACGACATACAAGCCGACCTCGAATGGGACTGAAAGCAAGACTTCCGGCGGCAGGCCATTCTCTAACGCCGGCTGGGGGTGACGCAAAAATTTCCGAAAACACTGCAAAATTCGCCCGCTTAACGCCGGATCGAATCTTCGGAATTTTTTTTCCGGCGGGCCTGGAAATCCCCGTTTTTGGCCCTTCGCCGGGTCTCTTCTTGGACCCAGCGCTGTTTTCGGAGCATTTCTTCGGGATCCTCGAAGTTCAACAGCAGGGGCGGCTCGCCCTCGAAAATCGTGGCCGCAACGCCCGCTATCCGCCAGCCTTGCGGCTCCCGGCGGAGCATCCAGGTGATCTGGTCGGACCGCCGCTTGGAATTTTCGTCCAGGTCGCTCCAGGTGCTGGCCACGCGTGCGCCGTCGCGGTTTTCGCCCAAGTACTCAACTTGACCAACTTCAAACGAGGCGGTGTCGCTGCCGGGCGGTGCGACTTCCATGTTCATCTCGGCCGTCTTTGTGCGTGCAGTTTCGGTGAGCATCCGGGCAGCCTTTTCGTCGTCTCCGGTTCGCACGGCTTCGAGGAACTCGGCCACCGCAGCGGCCGGCCCGCTTTGCCCGGCGGACTTCTCATCGGCCGCCGATCCCCAGCCGGTCGCATCCGACCCGCCGCAACCTGCCAGAACAACGGCCAACCCGGCCGACAGCGCCATCCAGTGTTTCGGCCACATCCTTGTGGTCTCCTGTCTTTGATTGAGTGTTTGTACGCGCAGAACCCGACTGCGGTCGGGGGAGTGTCGCAGGAATGTCAGTCCGGGTCAAGACGAAAAACGGCGCAGGTGTGGGTTGTCTGGCCACCGGTATCACTCTTCCAGGCTGGAGAGTACTTGGGGGTTGGCCTGGGAAACGGCGTGCAGTACATCGGCTGCGGGCCTGCACAGCATCACGAGCTTCATTGTCTGAGACATGGTCCAACGCACCGTAATCACCCGTACTGCGAAGTTCGCACAACATAGAATACTTGGCACCGAGTTCCGCGGGCCACAGGCTTGCCTTCACCAGATCGCGATGCACAGCCACTTCAACGGCTGAATGTTTCTTGAAGGTGCGCCCCCTCAGTGCGAAGTTGGCACTGACGGCGTACAAAGCAGAATAATAGGCTCTCGACGCGGCGGTATCCGGATCGAGCGGTAGGACAGTACGAGCGACCACCAGGGCCTTCTTCGCCCGACTCCAAAAGCCCTCGGCAAGCTCACTCATACGGGGACTCCTTCACGTTTCACCTCATGATACAGTGGGAATCTCTGCATCTCGTAGTGCTCGACATCGACCGGTTTGGCATGGATTGGGCGCTCCAGTTCCAGCACAAGCGGGTAGAGAGCGCAAATGCAGGTCCACAAGTCCTCGCGCCGGTTCACCGGCCCGGTCAGCAGCACAAGCAGATCGATGTCGCTATCCGAATTGGCATCGCCACGGGCTTCAGAACCATACAGCATGACACCCTGGAGACGGTCCTTGAAGGCGTCCCGTAACATCGACTTGATCCGGTCGAGTACATCCCTGGAAAGCATCTTTCACCTCGATTTTTCGGGAAATTCTAGCCGGCACCCACGCCGCGGTCGAAGGCGTCTTGATCGCGCTGATACACTGCCAGCACCGACTCGAACGTCCCGTTAGATATCTCCCAAACCGGGTTCTCGTCGCTGTGGGCGTTGCAGTGGGTGGTGAACAGCCGGTACATGAACTTGAACAGGTGGCGCGGCACCCGCAACGCGGCAAAGGCTTCTATCAGCCGACCCTCGCCCGTTGAACCGTCAAAAAAGTCGGCCAGCACCGGCGAGCTTCCCTCGGCGGCACATGCCCTGATCCGGGCGTTGGCCAGGTCGCAGAGCGACTGGCCGGTCCACTCGAGCGAGCGGATCAGGTTCTGCTTGTCGAGCCGGGCCCGCTGGTGGAAATCGCGATCCTCGCGGTCGATCAGCCGCTCCAACTCGCTGGGCAACAGCAGTTTCAGCCCGATGCCCGGGTGCTTCAGGAACTTGTTGTCCAGCATCGGCCAGATCAGTGCCCGCATCAACTCGGTCGAGCCGTTGATCAGGTACGGCTCGTCCACCCGGTCGACCAGCACGACGATTCCCTCGAAGCGGAGCGAGCAGAGCACGCCTTGCAGCTTCGCCAGCAGTTCGTAGCGGTCGTCGGTCCGGTCCTGGGCCGGCAATGGCTGGCCGACGATCTGGCCGCCGGTAAAGCTCATCAGCACTTTTCGCAGCAGGTTGGTGTTGTGGTTGAGTACCCGGGTATGGCGAACGATACGTCGGGCCTGCCAGCACCATCTCAGACAGCGCCACACTCGGGGCCCCCAACCGGCAGCGATGAAGAGGTACGGCCAGATGGTCGTCAGCCAACTCCACTTGCCTAACCACCCAATCAGCACCAACACGGCCAGCGTGGCGGCAATCCCCACGGCCCAATCCCACTTCGACGGCCAGGTTCTAAGGCGCAGCTTCCGCCGGAGGTGATGCCAGCGCTGGGCCGCGTTCTCGGCCGTCGACTGATCGTAGCAGGCCACTAACAGCAGCACGTCACGGGCCTGCGAGGCGTCGAGCGACTCGATTGCCAGCGGCTCGTCCCGGGCGGCCGGGTGCCGGGCCTTGCGGACACCCAGAATCCGGTCCACCAGTTGCGTCACACCAAGCGACAGAATGGCGTCCATGTGGTCCCACAGCCGCCAGTGCTGAAGCGCCCTGTCCGGACGCCGCCGCCGGCCGGAGAACCGGTCGCGAAACCGATCCAGAAACGGATTAAAATCGTCGTACTGCACCACGAAAACCTGGGCGTCCGGATGGTCCGCATTGTAGTCGGTTAGGTGCCGGGCAATTTGCAGCCGGATGGCCGTCTTGCCCGAACCTTTCTCGCCAAACACCACCGACGTGGCCGGCTCCGACGGATCGCCGTAGATCTTGTCCCACGTCGGATGATACGTGCTGCGGATGCACGAGCCCTTGAACACCAGATCGGTCTGTGCATCTTCGTCCGCAAACGGATTCGCGGCGATGCCATGGTGCTCGAGATATTGTTGAATTTTCATAGTGTCCCTGGTGTCCCTGGGGTCAGAGCGCACTTAGTCATTAGTGCGGTGTTCCACCCATCATTGTTGCTTTGCACCGAGTCCCTAATGACTAAGTGCGCTCTGACCCCATATAACCCAAAGGAACACGCCTGACAGGATGATCACGGCAAAGATCAGCAGGATGACGACGACGATCTGGGTGTTCTTGGACCTACGCCGCCACCTGGCTCGCCGGGTACGAGCGATGGTGGCTGGAGAAGTCTCGCCCGTGGTGATCGCTTCCAGTGGAGATTCCGGCTCGCCGGCGCCCAACTGCGGAAACACCTCGGCGGCTTCCTGCCAATCCCGCCAACCTTCCCGCCACACCAGCGAATCGCCGCTCACCCGGCCTTCTTCGATCCAGGTGTGCACGACGTCGCTGCCGGCCGGGCCGAACTGGCCGCCGGCCGGCGGTCGGACGTACCAGACCACGTCGCCGGCTTCGGCCAGGGGATCGGCCACGCCGGTCGCGGCCGGCGCCGCCGGTTGTGGCTGAGCCGGTACAAGAACCGCCGCCGGAAACGACTCGAGCGGTGCGGCGGCCGCCGGCTCCTGAGAGACAACCACTGGCGACGGTTGAGGTGGGGTGCCCCCGCCGTCGTCGGTAGGTGCGGCGGCCGGCGGGGCGTCTTGCGGTTGGGCTCCGCCGGTCGGCTGCCACGCGTTGGCCCGCCTGGCGTCTTCTGCCGCCTTGGAGCTTGGCCGGGTGCTCTGCGTGGGGATTTGGATTTTTGCCCCACAGTACGGGCAAATTCCCTTCCGCCCGGCCTGAAACTCCTTGACGTTCAGCCTGTGCCCGTTCGGACAATAAAACCGAATACCCATCTCTTGCCGTCGCCTCCAATCCATTAATTATACCTTCGGCGAGAACCGCGTGAAGTCAACCTTTCCTCCCGTGGCGCCAATTTTCCTCGTGGCCTACTCCCGTTGCACGGGCGTTTTCGCCACAAGATGTAGTGGGTACCTGAGTGTTCTACCACTACATCTGGTAGCGTGCAATGATCTTGGGACACGAGGCCAATTTTCGATTCTGGCGTTTGACGGGGTTGCAGCGGATATGGTATTCTCAAAAGTTGTGCTAGCAATGGGTGCTGGCACGGCGGGTTGGGCGGCCCGTGCGAAACGCGCAAATCTCGCCCGCGTTGAGTACACCCAAGGAGCACTGGCATGTCTAAGCGTACAAGTGACCTGCGGCTGAATCGGAGATGTTTTCTAGAGATCTCCTCAGGGGTGGCGGGCGGAATGCTCATGCCGTACTTGTGGACCGGCGCACGCGCAGCACCTTCGGAGGCCAAGAACGACCGCATCAATGCGGAACTTCTTCGACTGCATCAAGACCCGCAAGTTGCCTGCTCCGGACATCTTCAGCCACCACCGGGTGATGAACTCCTGCCATAAAGGACAACTTCGATGCAAGAAGACAAAGCCAACGTCTCGCGTCGCGATTTCATCAAGCACACCGCGGCCACGGCGGCTGTCGGCGCCGCAGCGGCGCCGTCGATGCTGGGTAGCCAGATGCCCTCAACAGCCAACGCGGCCGAGGCGGCTGCAGGAGCAACTCCGACGACGCCGGCGAAGCCGTTGCCCTCGATTCAACTCGGGTCGTACCGCATCAGCCGGCTGGTCGCCGGGGCCAACCCGCTCAGCGGATACTCGTATCAGGGAGCGCACGCCACGCATTGCATGAAGGAATACTTCACCCTGGAGCGGCAGGTCGAGTTCCTCCAGCACTGCGAGCGCGCGGGAATCACGGCGCACCAATTCTCGGGCTACAAGAAGTCCGAGTACCTGCGCGCTGCCCGCGACCACGGCGTCAAAATGTCTTACTTCGGGCTGCACACCGACGTCTCCACGATTGAAGACGCGATCAAAAGCGTCCAACCGATCGCCCTGGTACACCACGGCGGGGCAACCGACAGGGCGTTCGCCGACGGGAAGCACCAGAAGGTGCATGACTTCGTCAAGGCCGTGCATGACGGCGGCATCATGGCCGGCGTCTCGGCCCACAATCCCGACTGCATCAAGCGCATCGCCGACGAGGGGTGGAATGTCGACTTCTTCATGACCTGCTTCTATTTCATCTCCCGCGGGCATGTCCCGGGGGCGATGGAAAAAGTCCCGCCGGTGTGCACCCTCGATATGACGTCATACGCTTGGTACAAGGACGACCCGGCGGCGATGACCGCGGTGGTCCGGCAGGTCAAGCAGCCGTGTTTCGGCTTCAAGATCCTGGCGGCGGGCCGGGCGTGTCTGAACGAGCGCCGGGTCCGCGAGGCGTTCAAGATCGCGTTTTCCAACATCAAGCCCGTCGACGGCGTCATCGTCGGCATGTTTCCCCGCTATGTCGACGAAATCCAGTTCGACGTCGAGGCCGCGCGCCGTTACGGGCAAGTCCTCAAGGCAAATCGTCAAGCATCATAGCTACGGAGTCGATTCCATGAATCCCACACAGTCCTCTCATGTTTCCAACATATCACGGCGCCGTTTCTTGAAAAACTCCGCCGGCATGCTGGCCGCCGGTTCGCTGGCGGGCTGGCCGAGCATCTCCCGCTCGGCGCACGCGGCCGGGTCCGAGACGATCCGTATCGGCTTCGTCGGCTGCGGCAACCGCGGAACCGGGGCCTGCAAGGAGGCATTGAGCGTCAAGGCCCCCGTCAAGCTCGTGGCCGTCGGCGACCTGTTTCCGAAGCGGATCGAAATCAGCCTGAAGAACCTGCGGAAATACCCGGAGATCAATCCGCGAATCGACGTGCCCGCCGAGCGATGTTTCACGGGGTTCGATGCCTACCAGAAAGTGCTCGAGGCGGGCGTGGACATGGTCCTATTGACCACGCCGCCGCATTTCCGGCCGATACACTATGCAGCCGCCATCAAGGCCGGCAAGCACGTGTTCATGGAGAAACCGTTGTGCGTCGATGCTCCGGGATATCGCACGCTTGTGGCGGCCAACGAGGAAGCCCAGCAGAAAAAGCTCTCGGTAGTCGTCGGCCTGCAGCGGCGGCATCAGCAGAACTATTTGGAGGGGATCCAAAGGATCCGCGACGGTGAGATCGGAACGATCTACCTTCTGCGCACCTACTTCAACATGCCCTCCGGCGGTCGTAGCGGGAAGCTCAAGCCCAAGGGTATGAGCGAAATGGAGTATCAGATCCGCCACTGGGGCGTCTTCTGCTGGCTCTGCGGCGACCACCTCGTGGAGCAGGCCACCCATGAGATCGACGTGGCCAATTGGATCATGGATGCCCATCCGGTGCGAGCCAATGGAATGGGCGGGCGACAAGTCCGCACCGGTCCCGGTAATGGCGACGTCTGGGATCATCACTTCATTGAATTCGAGTACGCCAATGGAGTGCGGTTCTACTGCCAAGCGCGGCAACAGCCCGGCACCTGGAGCCATGTCTCCGACAACATTCATGGGACCAAGGGCGAGATGACGATCGGCACGGGCGCTTGGGGACTGGGTAAGCTCGGTCCGCGCGAGCTACGATCACGAAAATTGCGCGCCATCAACCCCTACCAGCAGGAACACCAAGACCTGGCCATGAGCATCGTTGGCGACGGGCCATATCGCATGGAAGCCGACTACGGCGCCACCAGCAGTATGACGGCCGTGATGGGCCGCATGGCCACGTACTCCGGCAATCTGGTTACTTGGGACGAGGCGACTGCCGCCGCGCAGCGTCTGGCGCCAGTGCGCTACGCTCTGGACGCCGAACCGCCCGTGCTTCCGCTGCCTGATGGCAGCTACCAAGCTGCCATGCCAGGGATCAGCAAGGTCTTCTGATGTTCAAATGGTTGTGCGATCCATGAACGGTCACCATTGTTATAACCGTTGGCGAGGAGCATTCACTGATGTCCGAAAACAGAATCACCCGTCGCCAGTTTGTGCGCGACGGTGGTGCGGCTGCCGCGGCGGCGATCGCGAAAGAAAAGGCGGGGGTCGAAGCAAAGATCAAGGCCCTGATGCAGCAGGGATGCGGTATCGTCTGTCTGCACTACGCCACCGGAGAAGCCGAAGAAGGAAATCATCGGCTGGGCCATCGTCAGGCCGGACGGCGGCCGGGGAGTGGGATTCACCTCACCTCACTACTGGTGAGTTCAAACCCCGATCGGTCTTGCCGCGTCCACGGTAGTTTAACAGGATGTGGCGCGACCACCGGTCGCGGCTTTATGACTCGTTTTGACGACTTTAATTCCCGGATACCCTCGGTGCCAGTTCCATGGAACGCCTGCCCACTGAACGAGCCATCCAGCAGCAGACCGAGGGGTTTACCCGAATCCGGAAGCGGTAATCGGCTTTGTTGACGCGAGGGAATGGGATGCTGGTTCCGGAAAGCCATGTCTGCGCCACTTTGTGAAATCCCCGACCTGGCCTGCCAACTCCACAAGTTACTCGGGCAGGTCCCCGCCGGACGGGTTACCACCTATGGTGCCCTGGCCGAGGCGTTAGGCAACCGGATCGCCGCCCGCTGGGTGGGACATTTTGTGCTGCACCACGAGCATGGCCCGGGCTGCCCGTGCCATCGCGTGGTCCGTGCCGACGGGCGGCTTGGCCAATACATCGACGGCGGAGAAAAGGCCAAGGCGCAGCGGTTGGCCGATGAAGCAGTCGAGGTCCGGCAAGGCGCCGTCGATCTGGATCGCTACGAGTACAGACACTTTATCTCCGAAAAACCGTTGGAAAAACTCCGGAAGGTGCAAGAGGCGCTGGCGTCGAAGGTCTCGCTCCGCCCGCGGCGACGTGTCCCCAAGCTGGTCGGCGGGGTCGACGTTTCGTATCCCGGGCCGGACGAAGGCGTGGCCGCCTACGCGCTGGTCGAGACGGCCGGCGGGCGGCTGGTCTGGTCGACGACTGTCCGCCGTCGCGTGATGTTCCCTTACATCAGCACGTATCTGTCTTTCCGCGAGTTGCCCATCCTGTTGGACTTGCTTGGGGAGGTCCGTGCAGCCGGGCGGCTGTCGCGGGTGCTGCTAGTCGACGGCAGCGGGATACTCCACCAGCGGCACGCCGGCATCGCTACGCACCTTGGCGTGGCCGCCTCGCTGCCGACCATCGGCGTGACCAAGAAGCTTCTCTGCGGCCGGGTCGATCTGGAAGACATGCAGCCGGAGCAGTCACGGCCGGTGGTCTACGAAGACCGCCTGACCGGCGTGGCACTGCGGTCGACTGCCGGGAGCCGGCGTCCGATTTTCATTTCGCCGGGTCACCTGCTTGATGTGGGCTATGCCGAGCGGCTGGTCCGGCGACTGCTTGTCGGCCGGCGGCTGCCCGAGCCGCTCTACTGGGCCGACCGTCTGAGCCGGGCCCGCGGCAGAATATAGATAATAGCCGCCCGCGCAATGCGTCGCGGTGATGCATAATAGCCGGGACGCAACGCGTCGCGGTGATGCACCCGCGGGACGCTGTCCCTCGGCTATTGGACCCGCAAGAATCACGCGAATGCTGCATTCCGCTAAAATGTTGCGGATTTCAGATTCAGGATTTGAGATTGAGTCTCAGCAGGGAGGCGGAAGGGAGGAAAATTGCTTGACGTCGTGGGGGGTTCGCGCCGAAAAAAATGTAAATAGGATTGTGTGATTCAGGCAAACGTCTTAGTTTAGCCCCGGCGTCCACGCCGGAAAGCAAATCGGAGATACCCCATGCCAGCAAAAGTGGATTCGGAAACGTGCACCGGCTGTGAATCGTGCGTGGATTCCTGTCCGGTGGAGGCAATCGAAATGCAGGACGACATCGCCGTGGTCGACGAGGAAACGTGCACCGATTGCGGCGCCTGTGTGGATGCTTGTCCCGTTGAAGCCATCACCATGGACTAGCCAGGCTTTGAGGCCCAATGGACGACCGCGATCGCGAACAGGAAGGCCCGGTGGAGATTCCGCTGGTTGGCGACCTCACCGAGAACGAGCACGAATTGTGCGAAAAGCTTCTGTCGGTTCCGCCGGGCGGAGAGTGCATTCTGTACATCGATTCGCTCGGCGGGAGCCCCTACTGCGCAATGGCCCTGACGTCGTTGATTGTGCTGCGCGGGCTTCGGGCAACCGGCGTGGTGGCCGGCGAATGTTCCTCGGCGGCGTTGTGGCCGTTTGCCGCCTGCGGCCGTCGGCTGGTCACCCCTTACAGCGTCCTGCTGTTTCATCCGATGAAGTGGCAGAGCGAAGAGAACGTCGCGCTGGGCGAAGCGGCCGAATGGGCACGACACTTCGGCCAGTTGGAAACCGACATGGACCTGCTGCTGGCTCGAATGCTGGACGTGCCGGCCGAGAAGATACGCCAGTGGGTCCAAGCCGGCCGCTACGTCAGCGGCGCCGAACTGGCCGAAGCCGGACTGGCCGAACTCGTCGAGTTGAAACCAATGGACTTATGAAACGCAAGACCAGCCGGCGCGAGTTTCTCAAGGGCAAATCGGCGGCCGACGCGATGGCCCACGCTATCGAGGGAGTACTGCCGGGTGTAGATTCCAGTGGCCCGGCGGCCCGTGACTCCGGCGAGGCGTACATGGTGCGTATCGCGCGTCGGGCAATGGCTTGCCGGTTCGAGGTTCGCTTTGGCGCCGGCCGATACGACCGCGGCACCGAACTGGCCGTCGAGGCACTGGACCTGGTCGACGCCCTGGAAGATCAGATGTCGGTCTTTCGGGAAACCAGCGATATCTGCCGGATCAACCGGACCGCCGGCAGCGAAGCGGTCGAAGTTGAGCAGCGGCTGTTCGAGCTTCTCGAACTTGCCGTTCGCCTGCACCGCGAAACCGGCGGGGCGTTCGATATCACCTCCGCGCCGTTGTGGGAAGTCTGGGGGTTCGCGCGCCGCAGCGGGACCCTCCCCAACGAAGAACAACTGGCCGAGGCCCTGCAAAACGTCGGCTGCCAGCTAATCGAACTCGACGCCCGGCACAAAACGATCCGCTTCCGCCGGCCGGGCGTCCAACTGAGTCTCGGCAGCATCGGCAAGGGATATGCGCTGGACCGTTGTGCCGAAAAGCTGGTTCCGGCCGGCATCACCGACGTGCTTATTCACGGCGGGCACAGTAGCGTGCTGGCGCACGGCGCTCAGACGCCGTCGCCAGCCGGATCGCCGGGCAGCATATCCACAGGGTGGCTAGTGGGCATCCGTCATCCGCTGCGCCGGAAGAAACGGCTGGCCGAAATTCGCCTTTGTGACCGGGCCCTGGCCACCTCGGGCGGACGAGCCCAGTCGTTCGTGCACAAGGGGCGTCGTTACGGACACATTCTCGATCCGCGTACCGGTCGGCCGGCCGAGGGAGTCCTTTCGGCCACGGCAATCGCTCCTACCGGGGCAATGGCCGATGCGCTATCGACTACCTTTTACGTGATGGGGCCGCAGAAGACACTGGATTACTGCCAAACCCGGCCGGAAATCGCCGCCGTGCTGGTCTGCCCCACCCAGCACAACGATCATATCAAAATCCACACAGCCGGCTTGGCCGAGGATGAGTTGACGATCTTATAGATATGCCGTTTAGCCGCCGGGCTTGCCCGGCGCGTTGGTGGGTGTCAATACGCCCGAACGCAAACACGCCGGGCAAGCCCGGCGGCTAAACGATTAGTTGGAAACGTCAACGACCTCACAACCCTTCGGCTGACGAACCCGTGCCCAGGCCCCTTGCCCAATCCTTTTGTGGGGGATATTATGGTGGTTTCACCTTTTTGGGGAGCGTCTCAATGCGTCACGTGCTGTCGGCTTTGGTCCAGAACGTGCCGGGTGTGCTGTCGCATATCTCGGGGATGTTGGCCTCACGGGGGTACAACATCGACAGCCTGGCGGTGGGGGAGACCGAAAACCCCCACCTGTCGCGGATGACCTTCGTCGTGGTCGGCGACGACCGTGTGTTGGAGCAGGTCCGCAAGCAGTTGGAGAAGGTCGTTACCGTGGTTCGGGTGGACGACGTTAGTTCGCAGGACCACGTCGAGCGGGACCTGATGCTGCTGAAGGTTGCCGCTCCTGCCGGCCGCCGCAGCGAAATCCGTGAACTGACCGATATCTTCCGCGGACGGATCGTCGATGTCGCCCCTGAAATGGTAATGATCGAAATCTCCGGCCAGGAGAAAAAGATCGAGGCATTCATCGAGATGATGCGGCCGTTCGGAATCATAGAACTGGTCCGCACCGGACGCGTCGCCATGGTCCGAGGAACCAGGGGAAGTGATGAGAATGATGAATGATGAATGACGAATGATGGATGTAATGAGGAGCGAAAAGGTTGAGTCTGGAGAAAATGAAGATTGAAACTAACTAAATCGGGGCAACAAAAGGAGGAAAGAGTGATGAGAAAGCAGGTAGTGGGATGGGTGTTGATCTCCTGTTCTTGCTTGCTGGTGGAGCCGGTGTATGGGCGAATCGGTGAGGACTTGAAACAGTGCAAGAAGCGATATGGGCCGGTTTTTACTAAGTTAGAGGATGGAGACTTTGTATTTCTGCGAGCAGGATATATCGTCTCGCTGGAGTTCTACAAGGGAAAAGTGGAGTGTTTATTTGTAATGAAAGAGGCTACAGACGTGTTGGGTACACACGAGGAGATGTCGGACGATGAGATTCGCCTTTTTCTGAAAGCAAATCGCGGCACAGTGAAAAATCGGTGGATAAAGATTGAAAAGTTTTCTTTCATGCGGCGAAACTGGAGAACTACTGATGGAAGTCGTAGGGCACATTATGCTGAGCAGAAGCATGGACTGATGATAATGACGAATGAGTCTGTGAAGCGTCGCTTAGCTAAAGAAAAAGCAGAAACCAAAGAACGACTTCGTGGGTTTTGAAATGATGGACTGAAATCCCCAATCCCCAATCCCTAAGGAGCACCCGTTATGCCGGCCAAAATCTATTACGACAAAGACGCCGATCTGGCGCTGTTGAAGGACAAGACGATTGCCATCCTGGGCTACGGCAGCCAGGGCCACGGCCAGGCCCAAAACCTGCGCGACAGCGGCTGCAATGTGCTGGTGGCGGAGTTGCCCGGCACGCCAAACTACGAACAGTCGCTCAGCGACGGTTTTAAGCCCGTGTCGGCCAAAGAGGCGACCAAGAAGGGCGACATCGTTACGATCCTTCTGCCCGACGAAGTCCAGGCCGATGTATTCCGCAGCCAGATACGCGAGAACCTATCGCCAGGCAACATGCTGATCTGCTCGCACGGCTTCAACGTCCACTTCGGCCAGTTCGACATACCCCGGAGCGTTGCCGTGGTGCTGGTGGCGCCAAAAGGCCCGGGCCACCTGGTCCGCAAGGAGTTCGTCGACGGCCGGGGCGTGCCATGCCTGATCGCCCTGGGCGAGGGAGCCGGCGAGAAGCAGAAGGCGCTGGGACTGGCCTACGCCAAGGGAATCGGCGGCACCCGGGCCGGCGTGATCGAAACTACCTTCGCCGAAGAGACCGAAACCGACCTGTTCGGCGAACAGGTGGTGCTCTGCGGCGGACTGACCGCGCTGGTCAAGGCCGGGTACGAAACCCTGGTCGAGGCCGGATACCAGCCGGAAATGGCCTACTTCGAGTGCATGCACGAAGTGAAGCTGATCGTCGACCTGATGTACCAGGGCGGCATGAGCTACATGCGGTACAGCATCTCGAACACGGCCGAATACGGCGATTACACACGCGGGGGGCGTATCATCACCGACCAGACCAAGGCCGAGATGAAGCGCATCCTGGCGGAAATCCAGGACGGTCGTTTCGCCCGGGAGTGGATCCTGGAAAACAAGGCCAACGCCCCGGCGTTCAAGGCCATGCGCCGGCGGGAGCGTGCCCACGGGATCGAGCAGATCGGCCGCGGGCTACGGCGGCTGATGTCGTGGATTGACGCCAAGGAAGTGTAGCAACCCGTTGACGAATTCATGTGCCACTGCTTGTCGCAGGCAAGCAGTGCTGCGGGAACTCCCAGGAAAACACTGCAGCAAGAAACTGGGCAAGCTGCGAGTTCTGTGCGGGTTGTGGTGCTCCACGCAATTCTGACGATTTTCTCGATTCTCCCGATTGCCCGGCCGATAAACTTTCTTGAGGGAGTGTTTCTCGGCTCACCGAATTGGGGGATCAGTCAAAATGATGAGACAAATCGTTCTTCTAAGCGTGGTCTGCATGCTGCTGGTTGGCAGCGCCGGCTGCGGGTTGCTTTATTGTCCTTACGAGGCCGGCATGTTGTGCGATCCGGAGCATTGCCCGCCCGGTTGTGGTCCGATGTGCGGCCACGACTGTGGTCCGTGCTGCGATCCATGTTGTGATCCATGCTACGGCCCGTACTGTTGTCGCCCCTTCGGGGGTTTGTTGTCGGGTATCTTCAGGCTATTCCGCCCCGTATGTTGGTGCGGCCGCAGTTGCGGCGAGCGGTACTGGGGCGACTTCCACGGCGACCCGCCCGACTGTTACGACCCGTGTGACCGCTGTGGCAACTTCACCGGAGGCTATTATGGCGGGAGTTGCGACTATGGCGGCGAATACTACGGGAATGGCTCGCCACCAGTTCACTCACCAGGAATAGCCCGGCAGAACGCCACCATCGAGCGGGCGCGGGTGCCCCGAGTTGCCAGACCGCACAAGGCCACTCGGCCCGCAGGCCGCTAACGCAGAAGTCAGATCTTGTACTCCGTGCGGAACCGGTCGATGTCGTCCGGCCGGCCCATCACGACCACGCTTGCGCCGCTCTCGAAGACCGCATCGCCGCCGGGATTGAACTCCAGCGTCTTGCCCGGTCGTCGGAATGCCACAATCAGCAGACCGTGGCGACTGCGGGTCTGAGACTCGCGGACTGTGACCCCGACCAGTGGACTGTTGGCCGGGATGGTCATCTCGTCCACCTCGACCTCGGAAATCTGCCGGCCGGCGACCACTTCGATCAGCTCTATAGCCGACGGCCTGGTGACCATTGCGGCCATCCGCAGCGCCCCGGTAGCCGCCGGAAGAACCACCCGGTCGGCGCCCGCCTGGATCAGCTTCTTTTCGGTGGTGAGGAATTCACCCCGGGCGATGATCATCAACTCGGGGTTCAGGTTCCGCGAGGTCAGTGTGATGAACACGTTGTCGGCATCGCTGGGCAGGGTGGTGACCAGCGTTTTGGCCCGGGCGACCCCGGCCTGCACCAGGGCCTCTTCCTCGGTCGCGTCGTCGTTCAGTGCCAAGTACCTAAGCGAGGAGGCCTCGGCAATTCGCTCCGGATTGTTCTCGATGATCACAAACGTTTTTTTCTGCCGGTGCAATTCCCGGGCCAGGATTTCGCCCATGCGACCGAATCCGCACAGCACGATATGGTCACTCAGGCGTTCGATTTCCCGAGTGGCGCGTCGAACTCCCAATACTTTATTGATTTCGCCTTCAGCCATCATTTGCACTAGCCCTCCCACGAGATAAAGGAAAGTGGACACCCCGACGATACACAACAACGTGGTGAAGACCTTTAGCTCCGGCGTCAACTCGTGGACTTCACCCAGGCCCACGGTCGAGAGGACCGTGGCCACCATGTAAGCCGAGTCGAGCACGCTCCACCCGGCCAGCCAATAGCCGAACGTGCCGATCAGCGCGATGATCACCAAGATCACCATGCCGGTCTGCAAGTGTCTAAGCGGG
>JAUWHT010000320.1 GCA_030605745.1 Pirellulales bacterium
CGGTCAGATCGGCTGCCGCTTTGCGGCTGTTCAGCAAGCGTGGCCTCCATGCTCGCCATGCTTTACACGAATCCGCCTCCCACGGCCAGACCAAATTGCCACGATTTCACCCTCCCCAGACGGGTTCGGCGAATGTTTACCCCCAAGCGCCGCGCAACCTGGTGCACGTTTGGCCTTTGACGGCCGCAGCACTTACGTGGCCGGGCTTTTTTCTGCTGAGCTGCCTCTCTGGCTGCTCAGGACGGTCCGGACGTTGCGGACCTCGCCCCGGGCGACTGGCTCGTGCCGTCCGCTTCGCCGGTCGATTCAACTACCGGCAAAGCAAAACCGGCCATCGCGTCGGTCACGGTCTAAGTACCAGTGACCACGGCTTCGACGGCGTGGGAGACTTGCATCTCCGCGGCCATGGCATTGGGTGGCGCCGCCACAGCCCCCTTCCGGCGAAACCATGCCGGTCGTCTGGCGCCTGGTCTTAACTTGTGGCCTGTATGACGGCCCTCGGCCTTACCACAAGATCAGTCCAACAGTTCCAGGCTGGCCACCACACCATGGAAAGGCGGGCGGGGGGAGGAGAAAATGACTTTTCTCTGCCCGGACTGCAAGACCGACCTGCTACCGATGGAATTACGCCTTCTTCGGCCACCTTGCCGGTCATAGGGGCCCGATTGGACTTCGGGTTGCCGCCAGAACACCAGTCAAGATAGCAAAATGGTGCACAAATGTCAAGTGGCGTTTTTGGCCGTCAGCTATCAGCTATCAGCTTTCCGCTATCAGCTTTCAGTTTTCAGCTATCCGGGTATAATGCAACGTGTATACTGACTTGGTCAGGGGACGCATGAATGACGGTAGGATTTCAAGATCAAGAGGACGATCCGATGAGCGATTTTGTAATCTGCATCAGCAACGACGACAATCCGGCAAGTCTGATCCTGGGCAAAGTCTACCGCCGCCTGTCCGATCGAGAAGCCGAAATGCACGACATGCTCCGCGTCATTGACGAGGACAAGTCGGAACCGGACGGTTATCTCTATCCGGCCTCCAGCTTTGCGCCGATCGAGCTGCCGGAATCGGCCCAGCGGGCGTTGATGACAGCAAGCGGTTGAGATTCTTCGTCGGGAAAACTCCAGAGGCAAAAAAGGGGACATCACTGATTTGCCTTGTTTTCCCCACCGAATATCAGTGATGTCCCCTTTTCCGCCTCAATGACAGTTTCAGGTGATTCAGAGTTGTTTCCCGTCGGGCCATCGGCCCGGTTATCTCGGTCGTTCGACACAAGGAGGAATCGATGAAACGTAATGCTGCGGCAGCGGCAGGCTGGGCTGCGCGATGGGCCGCCGGTCTGTCAGTCGGCTTCGCTCTCGGACCATTGCTTCTCGCTCTCGCCAGCGGGACGAATCTCTCGGGCGAGGTCTTCGCGATGAAGCTCATGGTCGGGATTGCATCGTTCCCCATTCTCTTCTTTGGGCTGTGGGCCTGGGGTGCATTCTCGAAAATGGACGCGCCGCATACTGCATCATCCGAGCCGCACCAGGAGTCAATCAGCTCGCGTGACTCGGCAGAGCCAACCACCGCCTCCACTGCTCGCAAGCCCAGCGCGTGGAACTACGTTGGCATTGGCGCAGGAGCCTTCATGCTCCTGTTTCTCTTCCTGCCCAAAGCACTCAACGGCACCCTCGCCAACCAGTACTACCTTGGTGGCGCATTTTGGGCAGGTGTCATCATCTGGTGCTCGATGAACCTGGCCAAGGCGAAGAAATAGCCTTCAACAAGTCAAGAGAGACAGACGGAGTGTCGAACCAGACCGGGCAAACAAAGGCAAACAAAGGAGACATTCTACTTTTTGCTTTTCCGCCCTTGGAGATATGCTAAAGCATAACCTACTTGACTACTTGACTTGGCGTCCCTTGGTCAATCGGACGCAGTCGTCAACGTGATGCGATGCCGGATGGCGTCCTTCACCAGCGGAAACAACCGGTCGACTTCCTCGATGGCCATCTGTTGTTTCTCACCTTCCTCGAGCATCTTGTTCGCTAATTGCGCATTAGCTTCGTCGTCCTGAATGCTGGCGCGACGTTGGTTAAGCTGATCACGTTGCCGTGAAATCACCCTACCTTGCGAGACGATGGCCTTTGCAGGCTCCCAGACTTTGGGAGCAATGAACGGCTCGTTTCGCCTCACCACGGCCTGCAACGCGTTGAAGGATTCAACAAATATCTGGTAGGGGTCTGCTTGGATACCCTCCTGGCTCGCATCGACGATCTGGACCGTATCGACTATTCTAGATGCACTCCTCCTGAATTCGAAGAGCTTGTCCCATAAATCTGTGTAGATCTGGTATTCCTTCTCAAGCCGCAGCTTGTGATCGAACAGTTCTCTTCCCTGTATTCGGTCGGCCCAAACCCGGCCCAGCCAGCCAAGCAGGGCACCGAGCAACAACATCGTCAACTCACACATCCCGATCTCCCTGTATGTAAAAAAACGGATAACAAGTTTTGGGGCCAGGCCGACGTTAGACGTTAGTCGACGTTAATAAGTGCAGCAAATGCACACCAAAAGGCTCACTAACGCCTAACGTCGGTCTGATCCCAAAACTCCAAATTGTATGCCCGAAGCTCGAATAAGAAAATGCCCACGGACGCTACGGTGAGCACGATTGGAGTGCCACCACACACAATGCCGACAATCCCCCAGACTCGCATCTCCGACTTTAATCCCATGGTGCCCAGGACAATTGCGCCAATGGCTACCGGAATCGCTGCAACTGCAAATGGCGTAATCAGCAACACCAATGCGACTGCACCGGCCGCTGACGACGCACAAGCAAAGTTGGCCCGGTTCATAATCTTGCTCTCTATCGGGCTTTCTGGCTTTTAGGCACAGAAAAGGGGCACAGAAAAGGGGACATCACTGATTTGCCTTGTTTTCCTCACCGAATATCAGTGATGTCCCCTTTTCGTCACCGTTCGTCCCCGGTCAAGCGCGTGACTGCCATCGTTTGGGATCCCGGCTACTGTGGAATACGGCCACCACGACAATCCACTCCTCTTCCACGAGATAGAACAATCCGTAGGGGAAGCGGCGCATTAACGTTTGGCGGACCTCCTTGTAGACCACCGGATAAATTTCGGGGTTGTGGCACACCCTATCGATCACTTCTTCGAAGCAAAGCAGGAAATCGGCGCCTAGTCCTTCGCGTTGCCGTTCATACCAGTGATATGCTTCATCCAGGTCGGCTTCGGCTTCAGGACGGATCAATACACCGCGATTCATTTCTTGGCTCCAAGACGGTTTTTCACCTCTTCCCACGAAGCGCCTTCCACCGCGGAGTCACGATAAGCGTGCAGACGGCGATCTAGTTCCTCTTGTTGCTTGGAGGTGGCCGGCAACGATACTTGTTCGGCGGCGATGCTGTCCCAGATTTGCTCCACGACGAGAATACGTTCCGAAAGGCTAAGCTGCTCGATAACCAGAGGCTTCGATCGTTGATCCATGGCATTTCCCCAGTAGTTACGTGTACAAAAGCGAACTGCGACCTTAATTTTCGCCGAGTTGGCCGGCCACGTCAAGGATGTCACTTAAAATCTCCGGCGACATCGGCCCGATAGCTTTTATGATGACACAGAAAAGGGGACATCACTGATTTGCCTTGTTTTCCTCGCTGAATATCAGTAATGTCCCCCTTTCCGCTCCCTTTTCCGCTCGGGGCGAACTGCGCCACCTTGGGGCAAGCGGAATGCCGCCAGTCAATACTACCGCTCGGGAGGAAACGGCTTGCGCGGGCCGGCTTTAGATTTGGCCACCAACGTCTGAAATTCGGGGTTGGATTGCAGGAGATCGTCGACCAGCGAATCATCTTCCGCCGCCTCTAGCGCCTGGATGGCGATCAGCCGTTGGTCCGGCAACTTCACGACGACCGCTTGGCCGGAATCCGCACACTCACTTAACGTTGCCTCGAGGTTCGTCTCCAGGCGACTCAACGGGATGGTCTTGATGTCCATGGCAATTCAAACTCAGCAAACGGGTTCGGACGGAGCCTTTTGACAGCCTTCGTCGGCGTTGTCGGTTGATGGAGGAGACGTGTCTGGATCGCCGCTTGCAGCAGACGCTGCTGGCGCGCGGGCAACGCCCGCCATTGGGATTCGGCGTCTGCTGTGATGGTGATTTGAAACGCCATGTGAACCAATCGATTGTCGATAGCCTACAGATACTACAGCATATTAGTCTCTCTGGCTACCCATCAATTATCTTAGGAATATACTTGCATCGACGGAAAAATATTCGGCCAACCGCTTGATATGGACCTTGCTAAGTTGACGCTCGCCCCGCAGAATAGCCGATCCTAACGTCCGCGATCCGAGTATTCGTCCCAAATCGGAGCCGATCAGTCCATTTTCTTTCAGGAGAAACTTGAGAGAATTCAACGGTGTGATGTGCGAGTCGTTGATCGGGTAATGCTTTTCTTCGTAGTCCTCGACGAATATCGAAAGTGCTTCGAGATAATCATCTTGGTCGTCGTTCAAATCATGTCCGGCCAACCGATCGATCATTTCAGTTGCGCTGCTTAATTCCTCATTATCACGAATTGGTCGCGGCATTAGCAACTCTGAAAGTTCAGAGTACGTCTTTGGCATCTGTTTCGGCAGCGTGGTGGTAATCATAACACTTCCCTCCATTTTGCGCTGTCATACTCCCTGTGTGTGAGGATCATAAGCACATAGATCCTTTGCAGGTTATAGTGGATTGCTGCCATAAGACGATATCTGTTCCCGCTGATATTGAAAACGACCACCCTGCGTCTGCTGCGAACCATTACTGGATCGGCATGAGAAAACGTTTTCCTCACGTCTTGCAGCCGACTCCACTTAGCCGCCTTGGCCTGCTTATGCCAGTAAACAAGCCCCGCTTTCGCCTGTGGATGCCTTTCCCAATACTCTACCAGCGTCCGCTTCTTGATGATTCTCATCCTGTATACATTATATGTACACTTTCGAAGGGCGTCAAGGGCAAGAGCAAAAGTTGTCAGAAATCGTTTTATGGCCGATTTGTCAACAACGGCTCCTGACGCTGTTTTGCCTCATGGCTCTCCACGGGCACGCCCCGACGTGTTAATATGAGGAAGTGGGGCAATATAAAAAAGGGCGTTGTGTACAGAGGCGGGCAAGGTGTGGGGCGGTTTTCCTTGGGAGAGGGCTGGGGGAAGAGAAAATGGCCTGCGGTACGAGTTTTCTATGGAACTTTTGACACTTTGATGCGTACAAAGGAATGGTGCCGCCGGCGTTACATTCTCAAACCGTAAACGGATTGGGACGTTTTGCTTGGAAAACACCGTAGGGACTTAGGGATTTGGGGCTCGGGGCTCGGGGTTATTGAATGCAACCCTCCGGTCCCGAGCCCCGAGCCCCTATTTTCCAAGCATATCACGTTTTCCCAAATGCTAGCGTTTGCAGTTTGAGGTACATTTTGGTGGGCTGCAGGAAGTCTGCTGTGTGGTTATACTAGAGGGGGAGAGGAGCCCGTGCCCGAAAGGGATCCGAGATGCATTCCGACTACTTGAATCCGGCTATCCGACAGCTTCGCGATCAGCAGGTTCGGTTTGCGCCGCGAGAGAAGAAGATCGAGCAGGTGGAGCAGGCCGAGAGGCTGCTGGGAGAATTGGACTCCGAGCGGACGTACAGCTACCAGTACGTCTGCTTCCGGATCACCAACTTCCGGCCGGAGGCCTACCCTGATCTTCGGCTTACCGGCCAAGAGGCCAGTCACGACCTGTGTCTGTTCGTGGAAGACGTGTCCGACTCGGCCGGCGTTTCGGCAGACACAATGGACGAACGGGTGTTGACGGTCGACCAGTTGGCCAGGCATTTGAACGTATCCAGCAAGACGATTTCCCGCTGGCGGAGTCAAGGGCTGGTCAGTCGGCGGTTTGTTGTGGACGGTCGGAAGCGGGTAGGGTTCTTGCAGAGCAGCGTGGATCGGTTTGTAGCGGTAAACCGTGAGCGTGTCCACCGCGGGGCCCGGTTTAGCCAACTGACGGGCGTGGAGCGTGCGATGATTATCGACCGTGCCCGCCGCCTGGCTCGGGCCGGTGGATGCCCGGCCGACGTGACCAAGCGGCTGTCCCGAAAGACCGGCCGAAGCACGGAGACAATCCGCTACACCCTGAAGCAATTCGACCGGGACCATCCGAAGGCGGCTGTTTTTCCGGACAACGTCGGTCCGCTGCGGGCGGAGTCGAAGCAGAAGATTTATCAGCAGTATCGCCGGGGCGAATCGGTCGAGGCGCTGGCCAAGCGGTTCTGCCGCACCCGGACGAGCATCTACCGGATCATTGGCGAGGTCCGGGCGCAGCGGGTGCTGGAACTGCCGTTGGACTTCATCCCCAACGAGCAGTTTGCCCTGGTGCAGTCGCAGAAGGCGGAAAAGGGGATATTAGGTCCGCCTCCTGCGGAGGACCAGCCGGCGAGGAAGCCACGGTTACCGAGCGGGTTGCCGCCTTACCTGGCCAGCTTGTACCAGGTGCCGCTGTTGACCCGCGAGCAGGAAGCCCACCTGTTCAGGAAGATGAACTACCTGAAATACAAGGCCGCCAAGCTCCGCGAGAGGCTCGATCCGACTCGGCCCAGAAGCAGCCTGATGGAGCAGATCGAGAGGCAGTACGAGGAGGTGGTGGCGACGAAGAACCAGATCATCCGGGCGAACCTGCGGTTGGTGGTCTCGATAGCCAAGCGGCACATGGGTCCGGCGGAGAATTTCTTCGAGTTGGTTAGCGACGGTAATATGTCGCTGATGCGTGCGGCAGAGAAATTTGATTTTGCCCGGGGAAACAAGTTTAGCACCTACGCAAGCTGGGCGATCATGAAGAATTTCGCCCGCACCATCCCCAACGAGCATCGCTACCACGATCGCTTCCACACGTCTGTCGCCGAGATATTTACCTCGGCCGAGGACAACCGCACCGACCAGTTCGAGCAAGAGTCGGCCCAGTTGCTGCGAGAGGCCCAGGTGCGAAGAATCCTCGACCGGCTTGACGAGCGCGAGCAGAAGATTGTCATCCAGCGCTTCGGCCTGAAGCGCGGTCAGGAACCGCACACCTTGAAGGAAGTCGGCGCTGAACTGGGCGTGACCAAAGAGCGGATCCGGCAGATCGAGGCCCGGGCAATCAGCAAGCTCCGAAAAGCAGTCGAGGAAGAAAAAATCGATTTTCCCGGGTAAAGTTATTGAGAAACGGCATTGCCTCGTTGGAAAACCCGGAGCAGTTTCCGTTGGTGTATTCGGATATGGAGTTGTGATGCCAATGTTACCCAAGCCTCGCGCCGGGCAAGCCCGGCGGCTAAACTGGGCTGCACGGCCCGACGATCGTATCGTCGGGGGGGCGCCGGGCCAACAAATCCCGCGCGACCCCCCGCCATAAAACCCCGGTTTTTGCCAGCGGGGGCGCGGGGGGGGGGGGGGTGTGGTGGGGGGCG
>JAUWHT010000192.1 GCA_030605745.1 Pirellulales bacterium
CTTTGCCCCCTTGCGGTTCATTCTCCTGCAACTGATAGGTAATCACCGTGTCGCCACTGCTGGGCGAATCCCAGGGGGGATCGTCGTTAAGATCCTCGTCGTCGGCAACCGGTCCGGCCGCGAAATAGATCTGGAGTTGCCCATTATGGACCCGAGAGTCCCAGAAACGATGGCACTGCGGATCGGACATAGGTTCGTCGGGGAGATGCCCGCCGAAGTCGCGGGTCAGTGTCTCGGCCGCCAGGTTGGCTTCCTGGGCGATTCGGCACCGCAGGACCACGTCGCGCGAGGACCGTCCCAGCCCGAACCAGGCTGCCGATATCATAACCACCAGCAGGCTCATCAGCCCGCTGACAATCAAGACTTCAACGACCGTGAAACCGCCGCGGCGGCAGCACAGTGTTGCGGTTTTGATAGTTCCCATCACTGTTTCCGCTCCGTGACCAACACCTGGACGCTTACCGTTTCGTTTTGGACCGATTTTACCAGTGTACCGTCCACGACTGCCAGTTTGTTCTTCCCGTTCACCGGGATGACCCGCACGGCATCGGCTGCGACCTTCCCACTGGAATCATCCCTCAACTCGACCTTCAGCGTACTGCTGCTGATGTGGAATACATCCAGGGTCTCCCACAGCGACCCCTGGTACATTTCTCCGTCGGGATCATTATTCTTCTGGTCCACCAGGAACGTCTGTATGGCAACGGTGTCGTCGTACACGGTGAAGGGGGCTTGGTCGGTTTGATTGCCTGCCTTCACCCAAGTAACCAACACCTGGTAGTCCCAATTCGGGTCCAATCCGGTGAACGTCCAACTGGCGGTGGCTGAACCCTCGCCTGCGTTATGCATACGAAACCTGTTCTGGAACCCAACGTGCTCAGGGCCGTCATACCAGCCCGCTTCCGATTCGGCGTAGGCCGGGGCGGCGTCCTTGTCATCGATCACATCTGGATCCAGTTCCGGACGCTGAGGCAAAGCCGGGAGGTCGTCGTAGTCGTCCTCGTGGACCAGCGAGGCGACGGCCCCAAGTTTGCGTGCCCAGGCATTGGTCGAGAACAACAGGGGGTCGGCAAACGCGTGGCCGGGGGTCGCCAGGTCCCTCGACGGCGCCAGGTAGTACACCTCTGCACTCACATCGTCCTTGTAGGTTCCCTTGAACCGATTCTGGAGTTGTTTGAGTTGTCTGGATTGCATGACCACCAGTGGGACCAGCCCGGCCAAGGCGATGCCGAGGACCAGGAAGGCGACCTGGAGTTCCAGGAACGAGAAGCCCGATCGGTCGGTGTGTTTCGGGGATTGTATTTTCATCGTTGAGCCCCGGGGAGCACTTCGTTGTTGAGGTGGCAGTAAACTGCCACCCCCTCAGTGTGTGGCTTACAGGAATCCGGGTTTGATGTCGTCCTTGCCATCTGCCGTGATAGCGTCGTCTTGTGGTATGACGCCGGTTTCGTCAATACTGAGCACACCGCTCCATATTGTGCTTCCTGACCGGGTGGCCGTGGCAGTGAAACTGCTCGTGCTGGCAGAGCCGATTCCGTAGTCGTAGGGGTCATTATCCGAGACGATCGCCGGATCAAGCAACTCCCTCAAGTCCTCTAAATCGTCGTGCGGAGGATTCGGGTCCTTGCCCGCAAGCAGGTACAGATTGCCCGCGTAAGTGCGGTAGTCCAGCCAATAGAGTCGCTGTGCGGTCCAGATTGCCCGCAGGTTGGCGCCGGCGATGTCTGCGTGCGATTGCTCGATGCTGCGGTGGAAGGAAGGGGCGGCCATCGAGATGAGTACCACGATCACGACCATCACCACCATCACCTCGATCAAGGAGAAGCCGCGCCGACGGAAAGCAGCGTACCAGCGCACTGCAATGTCGGGATTTGGACTTAACTGGTTCATTTGATGATTCCTGATAATTTCTGCACAAAAACTCTAACCCCTGGCCCCTGGCCCCTAATGTACATTTCCTGCCATATCGAACATGGGGATATAGATGGCCAGCATCAGCCCGGCGATGACGGCGCCCATTATGACGATAATGCACGGCTCCATCAACTTGGTCAGCTTGGTGATGAAGCCCTGCATTCTTTCCTTGTAGTAAGGCGCGAGTTGGGCCATTACTGCGGGGATTTCCGAAGACTCCTCGCCGATGCGGACCATGCCGGTGACCATGGTAGTGAAGAGTCCGGTTTTTTCGAGCGAATCGGCCAGCGGCTGACCGGCGGCCACGCGGTTCCGGGCGGTGATGATCGCGTCGCGGTATATCGGGCTGTTGCGAAAAACGGTGCCCAGCGTATCCATGGTTTCCAGTATGGGAACGCCGCTTTTCTGCAAAAGCGCCAGGTTGGAAGTGAAGCGATACATGGCCGATTGGACCATCATCGGGCCGACCATGGGGCAGGCCAGCCCGATAGCGCCCACGCGCCGCCGGCCTGCCTCAGTCTTCATGTATTGCCGAAACGCCACAGCCAACGCGATGACGCCGCCGAATATGTAGATCCCGTAGCTCATGATAAAGTCCGAGGCGCCCATCACGAACTTGGTGATGTCGGGCAGCTCGGCGTCCATCTCCTTGAACATGTTGGCGAACGTCGGCACCACGAACGAAAGCATGGCCGACACCACCACCACGGCAACAATTATCAGGACGATCGGGTACATCATGGCGCTCTTGACTTTCTTGCGTGTCTCGCGGGAGTCGGCTATCTGTTTATTGAGATCCTCCAGCACGTCTTCCATCTTTCCCGAAACCTCGCCGATGCCGATAAGTTCGATCCAGTGGTCCTCGAAAACGTTGCGGTAGTTGGTCAGGACGGCATGCAGCGAGCCCCCGGCGGAAACTCGCATCACGATCTCTTCCAGGATCTTCCGCAGTCCGATGCTCTCAGTCTGCTCGGCCGTGATCTGAATCGCTTGCACCAGCGGCGTACCGGACGCGACCAGGGTCGCAAGCTGCCGGAAAAACGTCATCTTGTCATCCAGCGTAACTCGCTGGTGCGCTTTACTCGAGACGCGGGCATGTTCCAGGAAGAAGTCTTCAAAGGCCATGACTGGTCTCCTCCAGTTGCAACAGAACGCTTGGGAGCAAATCCAGTTTCAGGTCGTCTTCTTCGATTTCGGCAACACCGCACGGTGAATCGTGGCTGAAGGCCGGGCTTCCGTACTTCAGTTCCACGGTTTGGTCTCGGTGCCGGATCAGCACCTTGTCCGCCGAAATCCGCGCCACGATACACGGCCCCGGCATCGAGTCGGAAATTGCCAGTGATTCTCCCTGCTCGTACACCTGTCCGTCGATCAGCGCCAGTCGCCGGTTGCCTTGAATATAGGTGGCGTTAAGCGTCAGGCTGCTCAAGCCGTCCTCGCTGTTCGTTCCCGAGGCAGGACCGCCGTGGCCGGCAATTCCCCCTGAAGCCGCCGCGCTCGCCTCCAAAAGCTGCCGGATCGGGTCGCTACCGCTAATTGATTCGATGGTCGACGAGAGCAGCGAAGGGGTCGTCTCGGGTAGTTGGGAGGCGATCTGGTTGAACATCTTGACAACGGTCGGCTTGACGAACCATACCATCACCGCCACGATGAGCACGGCAGCGCTTAGCAGGCCAATCGGACGCGCGAAGGCCCTGGCCATCTTGCGGCGCGCCTCGCAGGATTCGCGCACCCGGTTGCTGAGGTCCGATAGCACGATGTCCAGCTTGCCCGACGCCTCACCCATACCGATAAGCTTGATCCAGCGGTCCTCGAAGACGCCGCGGTAGTCGGCCAGTACGGAGCCGATCGGGCATCCGCCGGCGACGCGAGCCGCGATCTCTTCCAGAATCCTCCGCATCTTAACGCTGCGGCTCTGCTGCGCCGTGATCCCGATCGCTTGCGGCAGCGGGGTGCCGGAGGAAACCAGCGCGGCGAACTGCTGAAGGAACGTCACCTTGTCGTCGAGCGTGATTCGCTTGTGGTCCTTCATCTATTCTTCCTCGGAAATCGTAATACTTGCCGCTTCTTCGAGGCTAGTGACGCCTTGTCGGGCCTTTTCCATGGCGGCGGCATCGAGCAACTTCATGCCTTCCTCGACGGCCGTCCGGCGGAGTTCCGCATGTGAGGCCCGCTTTTGGATCAACTCGGCCATCCGGCTGGTGATTCGTATCACCTCGAAGATGCCCACCCGGCCGCGGTAGCCCTTATCGCGACAGTTTTTGCAGCCTTTCGGGCGGTGCAGCGTTTCCCCGGCAGTCAGGCCGAATCGCTTGGCGGTCTCCGGATCGCACTCGTACTGCTCGCGGCATTTTGGGCAAAGCCGGCGGACCAACCGCTGGGCAACCAGCACCCGCAGCGTCGAGGCCAGCAGGAACGGCTCAACGTCCATGTCCTCAAGCCGGCTGACCGCGGCCAGGGCGTCGTTGGTGTGCAAGGTCGAGAGCACGAAGTGGCCGGTCAGCGCCGCCCGTAGACAGATTTGGGCGGTCTCCGAATCGCGGACTTCTCCCACCATGATGACGTCGGGGTCCTGCCGCAAAAAGGACCGCAACGCGCTGGCGAACGTGAACCCGATCTGGGCCTTCACCTGTATCTGGTTGATGCCTCCGAAGGTGTATTCGACCGGGTCTTCGGCCGTGCAGATGTTGGTACCCGGCTTGTTCAGCCGGTTCAGGCAGGTGTAGAGCGTGGTACTTTTTCCGCTCCCAGTGGGCCCGGTAACCAGCATCAGGCCGTGCGGCATTTCGATGGATTCGGCAAGGTCTTTCGACTGCCGCTCGTCCAGGCCGAGGCCGGAAAGCTCCAGCGGTATCGCGCCCTTGTCCAGTACCCGCAGCACCACCTTTTCGCCGTAAATGGTGGGGACGGTGCTGACGCGCATGTCGATTCGCTTCCCTTCGGTTTTCAGGGCAATTGCACCGTCCTGTGGCATGCGCTTCTCGGCGATATCCAGCTTCGCCAGGACCTTCAGCCGCGAGACAACCGCGACGAACAACGACTGGGCGGGCGGGGCGATCTCATTGAGGCTGCCGTCGATCCGCAGCCTCACCCGGCAGTGGTCCTCGTAAGGCTCGATGTGAATGTCGCTGGCGCCGACGCGGCAGGCCTGCTCCAACATCTGGTTGACGTAGCGAATAATCCGGCCGTCCCGGCCGGGCGGCGGCGGCTGGTCTAGGTGGACAACTTCGTCGTCCTCCGCGTCAACATCTTCGCCGTCTTCCTCGTCCTCATCCATTTCTTCAAAATCAGTGGAACTGCTGGAGGAGGCGGCATAGAACGTAGACGAGTTGCTGTACAGCGTCCCCAAGAGAATCTCCACCATCGACAGAGGAGCAATCAACGGATTGATCTCCAAACCCGTGAGCAACTGGAGTTCGTCTATAATGTGCAACTCGTTGGGCGTGAAGAAAGCCACGTCCAACGTCCTGTCGTTAACCGCCACTGGCGCGATCAGGTGGTCCCGGCACAGTTTCTCGGGAAGCTGGTCGACCAGCGTCGAGTCCAAGTCGGTCCCGGTTTCGTCCGGCTCGAAAATCGGCATTAGAAAGTAGTCGGCGTATGCCATGGCGATGTCCCGCTCGCCGGCAAGATGCTTTTTGATGAGAATCTCTTCCACTGGAAGGTGTTCCTTCAACTGGGCCTCTTTGATCGTCTCCACGTCCTTTTTTTTCAACTGGCCCTTTTCGAGCAGGAGCTGAACGATCAACGGCAGTGTTCCGTCCAAGCTCGCGGTGCTACTCATGGCGTTGTTCCTCCGTGGTTACGATACTTCAGTTCTACAGTCTGGCCCCGATGTCGGATCAGCACTTTGTCCGCAGCAATCCGTGCCACAACGCAGGGCTCTGTGACCGACTCGCCGGGGATTGCCAACGGCTCTCCCTGTCTGTAGACCCGGCCGTCGATCATCGCAAGTCGCTGGTTTCCTTGGATGTAGGTGGCGTTAAGCGCCAGGCTGCTCAGGACCTCGGCAATGCTCCTTTGCGTGGCGGGTTCCTCCTGGCCGGGGCCCGCCGTCGTGGGAACCTTGCCTTTCGCCGAGACCATCTTGACCGCCTCCAAAGGTCGAAACGGATTGCGGTCGGGAACCGGCTGAATAACCGGCGAGAGCAGCGCAGAGTTGATCTGCGGAAGATCGCCTTCGTTCAGGACTACCGGCTCCGGCTGCGGCACGCACAGACAGCACCAACAGCAGTAGACCATCAGCGCAACGACGATTGCAGTAGGCGCGAATTTGCCGACTAGTTCGTGCATGTTAGGGGTTGGGGGTTGGGGATTAGGGATTAGGGATTGGTGGCAAGTTCCAATCCCTAATCCCCAATCCCTAATCCCTCCTTATGTTTTCATTCCCAACAGTGTAAATTGCATTACAAGTACGTCGTTCCCGCCGCGTGTCGGTGCAATTTCCACTGAGTCGATCCGAAAGAGCCGCTTGTTCGTTTCCAGCCAGCACAAGAGCGAGTCCAGGTCGCCAATCTTCCCCTCGAGTCCGATCTTCAGCCCCACGGCCGTGTAGGGCCCCACGCTAGTCGGGTCCTGCGGCTCCAATGTGAGCAGCTTCAGTGGAAACTTGCGGATGCCGTCGATCACGTACTGTGCCCACTGGTTGGCGTCCGTATTCTCGGGCAGCCGATCCTGAAACTCGCCGAGCTGCGTCCGCAGGAACTCGATTTCCTTGGCCAACGCCTGGCGCTTGTATTGCCAGCCCAGCTTGCGTGTTGTCTCTTCGATCCGGCTGCTTAGCGGCATGTAGATTCCCACGTACCCGACCACCAGCATTAGCCCGGTAATAACCACCCTGAGCTGGACCGGGTCGTGTAGCCGCTCGAGCAACTCGCGGAAATCAACTTTTTTCTTGTCACCAGTTCGCATATCAGTTATCAGTTATCAGTTGGTCGCCGTGCCGGCGACTGCTAAATGTTCAGGGTGTTTCCGTAATCGCCAATTTCCCGCCGTGGGCGGCGGGGCTAAACGCAGCTCGCGAATCCCCAATCCCAAATCCCAAATCCCTCGCCCCTAACCCCTCGCCCCTAACCCCTCTCAGGGCGAACAGACTACCGTCAGCAAGGCCAGCGGGCGCTGATTACGCTTGCCGGCCACTTGTTTCAGCTTCGTCAATCTCACGTTGGGGAAGTCGCGCTTCAGCATCGGGTGCTCGCGAAGCGTGTTCAGGAAGCGATCGATCTCGTGCGGCGTCAATCCGTCCTCGGGAATCGACACCGCGCCGTCGAGAACCAATGACTTCTTCTTCCCCTTGCGTTTTTTCTTTCCCCCGGATTCCATGCTGCAAACACCCTTGAAAGCGGTGAAGTACACGTTGTCCGGAATACATGCCGAAAGCTCGCGCTGGCAGGAGGTCCAGACGGTGCGAGTGTCCAGGAACTTGTGAACCGCCTCGACTTTCTCCCCGAGTTCCTTTTTCTCCTTCTCGAGCTGCGGGTCGTCTAGCGACTCCATCCAAGCGTGTTGGGCATTCTGGGTCCGAACCGACTCGCACGATCCGCTCAGCGCGCACCAGCGGTCGAAAAGCAACAGCGCCATCAACACCAGCAGCGCGGTTTGCAGCGACGCCTCGCGCCACGGGAACACCTCCAAGATAGACGCCCGCGACTTGAGCGTTTGCGACAGATCGAACGCATGCTTATCATGCTTCAAGCAGCCCAAGGCCAACCCGAACGCTACCTGCGAGTCGTCCAACGGCGGTTCGTCGCACCACCTGACCGGGACGCCAAGCTGTTCCTGCAACCAATCGACCTCCAGTGGGCAGGGCAACTCCGGGCGACCGTGCAGCATTACGGCGTCCAGCGGCGAATCAATCCCGCAGTCCTTGCTCACCGTCAACAGAGCCCGGCTCAGCGAGAGGATAGCGGCCGGCTCGTCGCCGTAAGGCAGGCTCGCTTGTCGCCATACGATCGGTAGGTTGCCCACCACCAGTATTCCAAGTACATGGTTATCGCACAGAAACAACCGCAGCACCACCTTGTCGCCCTTGCGAGTGTTGTGCTGGTGCGCCGCGGCGCGCAGCAAGGCACAAGGCGCCGGTTCGGCCCGAAATGGGCGAACTCCGCACTCCTGCAACGGGTCCAGCAGCCCGGCCAGGTACTTCTTGTCGCAGGAGACGATGCCGGCCACCGGACGCTTGTCCGGCTCAGTCTTGGCCACGTCCACCACCATCTCTCCCACGGAGACCTTGGACGAGCGGAGTGCCTCGCGGAGCAGGACCTGGGGGGACAGTTCGCTTTCTGACGCCGCAAAGGCCTGCCTGGAAATCGGCCGCGTGGAGAAATAGGTTCGCCCCGCAGGCAGGCCGATTGCCACGGGCACACGACGAAATCCCCGCCACCCACGCAGCGGCGCTAACAGCCGCTCGAGTACGGCGGGCAGTTCGTCGACCCCCACGCTCTCTGTACGACCGTCGGTCTCGACCAGCCCGAACGGCGTGGCCACCACGTGGCTCAGCGTGACCGAAGCGTCGTCGATGTACAGTCCGATCGCTCTGGGGAGGCAGATTTTTCCAAGTAGCGACTTCATGCGAGCTTAGTACCACAACGCTAATCGTTTAGCCGCCGGGCTTGCCCGGCGCGTTGGTGGGTGTCAATACTCTCCAGCGCAAACGCGCCGGGCAAGCCCGGCGGCTAAACGGTCTAATCTTCCGGAATCGTGCAATTCAAGACGAGATATACAGGCTGGCTATGCAGGGGGTGACCGGAGAACGGCCACCCCCTGCATAGCCAGTTAGAGAAACCGCTGTGCGACGCTCAATGAACGTCAACTGTCCATCGGATTGACATTCGGTCTCTCCTCGGTCGAGCTGCCGGCACCGTGCCCATCTTCCGTGAAGGTCACGACTGCTAGCTGCCCATCGGGTTGATATCCGGCTTATCATTGATCGTACTGTTGGCTGAGTCGTACCCCTCCTGCGTAAAGGTCACCGTGTACGCACCGTAACCGGCCGAGGCACCCGCGCGGGTGAGCATCAGCGACCACGTGTTTGGGGTCGCGGTCATGGTTCCGACGCTGTAGTACTTGGGGTCGGAGAAAGCGCCGGGATAAACCGGCATGGAGTCGCGAATGAAAGAAGTCGTACGGGAAAGGTCTAGCGAACCATCCCGGCCCCGAGCTATGCGGCGGCGACCGTGAGGTCGTGGCTGAGGCGTTAGTAGGGGTACACGCAGGCCGGGTATCCAGCTCCGAAATCAAAACTTCGGCGTGCCGACCTT
>JAUWHT010000340.1 GCA_030605745.1 Pirellulales bacterium
ACACGACCGGGTTCGTCGTTGAGCGTCCATTCTCGTCCCTCCTCCGTGATAACAGAGGAAGGATGGCGAATGTCGGTGTTCAAGGCGAGCCCGGTTTGCTGTTCAATTGTCCACACATAGAAAAGGTTAGAGTCAGGAAAACTGAAAGCTGATAGCTGATAGCAACTTGCCAGGCATACGTACCTCCTTTGTTGCGCGCTTTACTCTGTCGTCGCCTGAGAATCTGCTGTCTCAGGCGGTGCTAGCATCGTCAAGTCCTGGAGCCACCATTCCTGGCGGTCAAGCAGGTGTTCATTGGCGATAGAGTCGGCATGCGGGCTACTGAGTTCCAACCGGCACAGCAGCATCCGCACCATTTTGTGATTGAATGGATGATCCAAACGAGGTGGATAGAACCCTTCTGCATTGAGAGCATCCGCGATCTGTTGGCTACTCTTTCCCTCTTTTCGCAGCTCTATTAACCGTTCTTTGAGGCGGTCGTAATCACGGAGCATGTCGTACCGACCAACCGGACGACGAATTTCGTGATGGCTTACAAAGCCGCCGACCCAGTGAATGGACACGTCCACAAACTCCGTTTTTCCCTGAACGGTAACCAACACCTGTTCGACCAAGCACCGAATCACGGCCTGGCGATCGGCGGGAGAGGTGCCTGGGGCTTCCCACAATCGAGGAAGGTCGTAGGCCAAGGATTCTATACACTTGCGCTCATCCTGCGACAGTTTCGCGGGTTGTTCCGCCTGCAAACGATCGAATTGGTCCTGAAGACCTCGCTGTTCTCGCAGCGCCTCTTCCCACTGTTGCTCCAACTCGCGAGCGACCAAGCGATTTTCCGGCTCGACCGCGTCGTATTGCCGTTTGGCGCGACTCACTTTGTACTCCGCGCGTTCCAATTGCTGCTGCCATTGCTTGTGAAGCCGTGCTCGCTCACGTTCGATGCCTTCGGCAGCTTTGAGACTCAAGGCAAGCGATGCAGGCTCGACCGCCTTTAACACCTGACGGCTGACAAGATCATCCAACACGCGGACCGCAATGTTTTGACACTGGGTGTAGTCTTCTTGGTTTTGTTTGCTGCGACATAGGTAGGTAACGGAACCCGAATGTTGTTACGCTTGAAGTAAAGTAAGACGCCGCGTCCGGTTCCCAACTCGTCGAACTTCTCAAAGATCATGCGCATCAGCGATCGGGCTTGCTCATCCGGGTCAAGGATCACCTCGCGGGATGGTCCGAATACGTAGCCTATGGGCAGACGTTCGAACAACTCACCGCGTTCGGCTTTGTTGCGTTTGCCCTGTTCCATCCGGCTACGCAGAATATGCAACTCCGCCTCGCTCAGCGTACCTTTCAAGCCCAACAATAGCCTGTCGTTGTAATTGCTGGGATCGTAGAGCCCATCTTGATCCGCCAACAACGCGTCGAACACGGCGCACAATTCCAGGAGTTGGTACCAGTCTTTGCAGGAGCGGGCCAAGCGGCTCATCTCGATGCCGAGAACCAAACCGACATGGTTCAATCCCACTTCAGCCAATATGCGATGGAATCCCAGTCGGTTCTCCGCTGTGCTCCCGGTCTTCCCTTGGTCTTCATCAATGAGCAACACTCGGTCTTCGTGCCAACCGTACGCGACGGCACGGCGGACCAGATTGTACTGCAATTCTCTCGATTCGCGGTTATTGAGCACTTGTCGAGGTGACGACTGTCGCACGTACACCACCGCCAAGCGTTCGAGATGTCGTGGCTCGATCTTGCTGGTCGTATGGTCGATGAACTGATGGTCACACACGGGCCGCTTCTGGCCCACCTGGTTGGCCTCTTTCAGTCCGATGCGACTGCTATCCGGCTTACTCATTTGCAGCCTCCTTTCCTTCGAGAAGAGGCTGCAGGTGACGGGCCACCAATCGACTCAGTGCTTGCAGTGCTTTCAGGCGGTCCTCCTGGGGAAACTCCGCCCAGAACTGCTTCAGCTCGACTTGACGTACGTTGCTCCCTCTGCGCGGGGGGGGACTCGGTCGCCTTCTGGGTGTAACATAATTCTCCTCCTTGAGTGTTCTTACGGCGTGCCTGGCACCATCGTGCCAACTCCGTGAGTGCCGCCAGCGATACTATAGGCCGGATCTGCCTCCGCGAACAACGTGTAATTCTTTGTGCAGTTTGTTTGGCTTGTGACGTGGCTGAAGAAGGCGTAACTCCGTCATACCGGCCGCAATAAGACCAGGCGCCAGACGACCGGCATGGTTTCGCCGGAAGGGGGCCGTGGCGGCGCCACCCAATGCCATGGCCGTGGAGATGCTTGGGCCGCATTTCTTACCACGGAGGCACGGAGAACACGGAGATTACTAACAATAAGGACCTTTTCTCCGTGTCCTCAAGGCCAAACGTGCACAGTTGCACGGCGCTTGGGGTCTGTCTTGAGTGAGGGATTTTCGGCCCCGGCTATTGGTCGCAAGTTGGTTGAGGAGAACGACTTATGGCGAAACATTACCCAAGTTGCCAGGTAATTGTTTGCAGAGGACCGTCGAACAATTCGCAACCCGTTACAGACAAAGGAGTTACAACGAGCCAAAAGCCCCCGATTTGCGGTAATGACAGATATGGATCGGCTGGCAGGACGCAACGTAAGTTGGTTTACCGCAAAAGGTTGCGTCAATGCGGGAATTTTTGTGCGGGTGCAGGATATGTCCAAAAATGCCAAAAAGGAACGTTCACGGCGGCTAAACATAGCGTGTTTATTTTGGGGGTATTGGGAAAAGCAGGGGAACAGAGGAGTCCTGCCTGTTTTGCAGAGAATTAAGGCAAAATGCTGCCCACAACTGACGAGAAAATACCAATAAAGGATCGGCGATCTCTTTCCTGCGTTCTTTCCGAGGGGACCTCAGCGATGACTTGGAGACTCGGCTGGGCGGTGCGGCTGATGTCTGTGACTTCTGTGGTCGGCGTGTTTTGCGGGATGTCCGCGGGACAAGTTCTGGTGGAGAAGGAGAACTGGCTCATCAAGCCGCTCGATCAGGTCAAGGCCCAGATCGAGCCGGAAGCCGGGCCTGTGCCGACCGACTGCTCAAAAGACCTTTTCGCCCCGTCGCAGGGTTCCAAGGACGACCGGCCACAAATACCCGGCGGTCGAATCACACAATTCCATTGGAAACCGTCGGAATTGTGGTACCAACCGCTCTACTTCGACGACACGTGCCTGGAGCGGTACGGGCAGAGTTGCTGTCCGCTGGTCCAGCCGGTCATTTCCGGGGCCGGTTTCTTTGCAACGTTTCCGGTCATGTCTTACAAGATGGGAATTGACCGCACCCATGACCGGGTTTACACACTCGGGTACTATCGGCCGGGCAGCCACACTCCCTGCATGGGGCAGAAACTGCCGCTGGAAATGGATGCTTCGCTATTGGAGGCGGCCACCTTGGTGGGGCTGATACTTCTGCTCCCGTAATTCTTCGTGTGCCACTGCTTGCCGCAAGCAAGCAGTGCTGCGAAAACTCCCGGGAAAACACTGCTTGACTACGGCAAGCAGTGGCACACATCCTCGGCCACAAGTTGTACCGATTCTGCCGGTAATCCCTGCGCTGTCTGTCGTACTAGTGCCTCCTGTTGACGCGGCCCGATATCTTTTAAGGGTCGATCCAGCTCTTACTATTGTTCCTGTTGCTCTGATGCAAATGGCTTGTACGGTTTTGACGAGAACTGCCGTGGGGGCTCGGGGCTCGGGGCTCGGGGCTCGGGGCTCGGGGCGGGTTAGGCCCAGGCCTGCGAATCCCGAGTCCCGAATCCCGAGCCCCCAGCCCCTTGGACTATTACTACTGGTCGGGCTGGTCGTGGCACTGTCCGGCTGCCGGTCGAAGCAGCAGTTCCGTTTCGACCCGGCGGTGGACCACTACGAGCTGATGGCGACTCAGATCGAGTATCCGGACGTTGCCGTCGAGAACCGGCAGGACGTGCTGGAGACACGTCCGCCGCATACGATCCTGCATTCGGAGCAGATCGAGTATCGGCCGTTGATCCTGGAAGAGGCGATTCAAATCGCTTTGAACAACAGCCAGGTGATCCGGGACATCGGTGGTCGGGTGGTTAGCGCGCCGACCACCGTATCGAGCGTCTACGATCCGGCCATTCAGCAGACCGATCCACGCACGGGGCCGGAGGCGGCGCTGAGTGCCTTTGATGCGCAATTCAGCACGAGCATGTTCTGGGCCAAAAACGACCGGTTTTTCAACAACATCTTGTTCGGAGGCGGTGTGTGGGGATTCCAACAGGATGTGGCCGCGTTTCGTGCGGAGATCACCAAGACGGCGGCTACCGGCACACAGTTCTCACTGCGCAACCTTACCGATTACGACATGAACAACTCGCCGCTGAACCTGTTCCACGGCGCGTATGACACGATGTTCGAGGCCGAGTTGCGGCACCCTTTGCTCCAGGGTGGCGGGATCGAATTCAACCGCATCGCCGGCCCACAGGCCAAACCCGGTATGTATAACGGCGTGCTGATCGCCCGGATCAATACCGACATCACGCTGGCCGACTTCGAGACGGCCGTACGAAACCTGGTCGACGACGTGGAGCAGGCCTATTGGGAACTGTACTTCGCTTACAGGGACCTCGATGCCCGGATGGCGGGACAGAACGCCGCACTGCAAACCTGGCGGCTGGTGGAGCGGAAGTTACAGGTGGGTACCGCCGACCGGGAGCAGGAAGCCCTGGCACGCGAGCAATACTTCTTCCTCCGCGCCCAGGCGATCAACGCACTGGGCGGAACATCGGCCGGTATCCAACAGGTTGGAATCCCCAGCGGCGCGATCCCGGGCGTGGCCACCGGCGGCGTGTTTTCGGCCGAGCGCAGGTTGCGCCGGCAACTCGGCCTGCCGGCCAGCGACGGCCGGCTGATTCGTCCTGCCGACGAGCCGTCCACCGCTCCGGTCGTGTTCGATTGGGAGGAGTCGCTACGGGAATCGCTTGTCCGGCGTGTCGAGTTGCGCAAGCAGAAATGGACGATCAAGCGCCGCGAACTCGAACTGACCGCAGCCCGGAACTTCCTCAAAATGCGGCTGGATTTCGTCGGCAAGTACCGCTGGCGCGGGATGGGCTACGACCTGCTGGGCAACAGGAACATCGAGCACGGCAGCGCGTTTCGGGACCTGTTTACCGGCGACTTCCAGGAATGGCAACTCGGGTTGCAACTGTCCACGCCAATCGGCAACCGAATCGGCCACACTGCCGTCCGCAACGCCGAGTTGCTTGTAGCGCGGGAAAGAGCCATCTTCCGCGAGCAGGAGCTGCAAATCTCGCACGAGCTGAGCGATGCGTTCGGCGATCTGGATCGCACCCATACGGTGAGCCGTACGAACTATAACCGCCTGCTGGCCGCCCATCAGCAGTTGGACGAGGTCCGCAAGAAGTTCGAGGCTGGCCTGGTCCCGCTGGATTTCCTGCTCGATGCTCAATGCCGCGCGGTTGACGCAGACAGTCTCTACTATCGCTCGCTGGTCGATTACAACCTGGCCGGCTCGCAGGTCCTTTACGCCCGCGGTACGTTGCTCGGACACCACGGCATCTACTTGACCGAAGGCCCATGGTCCGAGGAGTCACATCTGGCGGCCGCCAAGCAGGCCCGCTGGTTCAGCACCAAGCGGATGGACTACTGCATTACCAAGCCGGCTCCGGTGAGCCTGGGCGGTTATGCACAGCCGCTGCCGCCCCGCGAGAAGCAAGAGGCAGTCAACCAGCCCCCCACTCCCACCATCGCACACCGTCCAACCCCGGCAAAACCCGCTCCGGCACCAAGCGCGTCTGCAAGGCAAACAGAAATCAAGTTTCGTCCGCCGGAAGCGTGCGTGGGCAGGCCCGCATCAATCGGCCACCCGCGCCAGCGGTAAGTTTTGGCAAATTTAAGCCTGACCCCGTGTTCCCTGTTTCCGATCGCAAATGACGTCGCTTTTGCTCTGGCGAGGGAAAACTCCGCTGCGCACACCGGAATTCCGAGGAATACGCACTCAAAGCCGCTTCAGCCGGATGTTGCGGCACTGGACCTTCATCGGCGGACCTTGGTGCAGTTGAATGGCCAGGATGCCGCCGTATCGCCGCATCGAGGCGTCTTCATCTGTTACGTCCACCATTAGGTGGCCGTTGATCTTGTGGACGAGGTGATTACCCTTGGCGATGATATGGTACTCGTTCCACTCTTCGTCCTTGATGTAGGACCGAAGCTTCTTGTCGTCAGCGAATTTGGCCACTATCTTCGGCTTGTGGTTCTCACCGACAACGGTCTTGTCACCGCGCAGACCCAGGAAACCTCGTCGCCGCTCTTCGTACAGCGTACCTGACCACTTGTTGGTGGCTCCTAAATCGGCCTGGTATCCACCGACGACCCACTTACCCCACTTCTCGGGTTCTTCCCAACTGCGGTACTGAATACCCGAATTGCCGCCAAAGACACGGTACTCCAACCGTAGCTCGAAATCCTCCAGCTTACCCTGCCGCCAGATGATGAAAGTGTTCCCCTTGGTCGGGTTATCCTTGGTAGTCTCACCGGTGATCGCACCGTCTTCGACTCGCCAGAACTTGGGATTACCGTCCCAGCCGTTGAGGGTTTTGCCGTCGAAGATGGGCTTGAAACCCTCTTCGGCATCAGTCGTCCGGGCGGCCAGAGTCGACAGCCCGTAGCAGACTCCCAGAAGGGCGATGATCCGCAGACGGACGGACCGAGTAGATCGATTCATAGTTTGCTCCTTTCATCAGATCAAATGTTGGGGTTGGTGAATCGCACGGCGGCATTGGAGTGGTAGGTGGACGGTTCGCTAAGGACACAACCTTCCGGACCAGCCTGCAACCAGTGTTTTTCCAATGGCCTCTTGCGGCCGGTTACCTGGCCGACTTGCAGCGCCGTCTCATTCATCACAGTGACGTACTTTGCCTCGCTCTGGCGGATCTTCACCCCGAGGCGAGCCGTCGGTTTCCCTTCGCCGTAGATGAACATCGAGCCGTAGCGGACGTGATATGATTCCATCTTTGGGGCCACCCCTTCCGACTCCAAGGCGACGTGCCAGTGTTCGGGGACCATTTGGTGCGGGAGAAAGAACGCGTCGGCGCTGGCGTAGTTCCACCTCTTGCTGTTCACCCAGAACACGCCGCCCGCACCAACTTCAGTGAACCGCCCCAAGCCGAAGTCCGTTGCATACATGTTCTGGCGCAAACCATCGGGGATAGGATAACCGAACCACTTCATTAGGGTCAAACAGGCCTGCTTGGCCGCCTCCTCGTTGAACTTGCCCTGGCTGTCGTAGAAGTCGCTGTTTTCAAAGCACAATGCCGGTTTTCTCTTGCCCTTTCTGCGGCTGGGGCCGGCCAAGCATCGGTTAACCGGCAGTAGACT
>JAUWHT010000271.1 GCA_030605745.1 Pirellulales bacterium
GGATACCGGTTTACCCGGGCATCGGCGCTACCTCGTCGAGTTCGACATTATCGGCCGATCGGGTGGTGGGCCAGATTCACCACGCCCGGCGGCTCGGCGCGGCCGGCTTCACCATCTTCAACTTCAGCCGCGGCACTGCCCAGTCGATACTGCCCGGCCTGCGACTAGGGGCCGGCTCACAACCGGCGGTACCCCCGCACACGCCACAAACCCGCCACTAGCCCGGGTTTCTCACCACGGAGGCACGGAGAACACGGAGATTATTGGGAGGTAAGGACTTCCGAGAACAGGACTGAAAACACTTGGGTGTTCGACATGAACCATCAGAATTCCAATAAACTCCTTTTCTCCGTGTTCTCCGTGCCTCCGTGGTGAACTTCCTGGTGAGAAATGCGGGCTAAGTCGTTTCTTTGCCTTCATCCTTCGACCACCGTTCCGGCCGAGTGGTAGTCGGTGCTGGAAAGATAATCGAGCACGTTGTGGGCATCTTCCCAGACGCTGCGCATGAACTGGTCCTTGATGGCCTGCCGAACCACGCTTTTTTGGTCCCTGTTGAGAAAACCGAAGCCGGTGATCTTGGAGACAATCTGGTCGTCGCCCTTGTCAAGGGTGGTCAGCGCCCAACGCTGGGCAAGTTGGAAGGACTGAACGCCGGTCAGGCGGAGTCCCGCGTCGGTCATGTCGAGCTTCAGTTCGACGAGCTTGAAATCGCCCTGGGCGGGGAGTTGCTCGTGATTACGCACGGCGCTGACCAGGCCGAAGCTCGTCTTTAGCATCCAGCCGTTGCCGTTATTCTCCCAAGTGGCCACCAGATGCGCCTTGTCGCAGATCAGGTAGTGGTGCTGCCGGTCGAGCCGTTCGGGCAGATCCAACTGAGGCAAGGCCTTATCGCTGGCGCCGTGGACGTGCTGGTCGGGGGCGGGTTCGTCCAGCCCGGCCGTCTGCCCGGCAGCGGCGGACACCGTCTCCACCCGAGTTATCAGCACCGGCCTGCCGCACTTGGGGCATTTGCGGGTCTGACCGGCCAGTTCATCCTTGGCGTTGAGCTTGCTTCCGCAGCCCGGGCAATTGACGCGAATCATTGCCGAACAATAACAAATTATCGACCTGTTGTCAAGCATCATGCGGCCCGCAGTTTAGGCCAGACGGGGGGTGCGGCTACTGCTAAAATGGGGCCGGTTGTGCGGTCGGGATGTTTAGGTAGAATATGGTGAATACGGTGCGGGGCCAGGCTTTGCGGGAAAGACCAGATCGGTTGCCGCTGAGCATTGACCTGGACCGAAGCGATCTAGGGGCATCGTTTGTGTTGCGGCCGTATCCATGATAGGCTGCCCATTGTGAAAACCCTGCCCGGTTGCTGGAAAAGGCACCAGCTCCTGGAATCGGAAACGCTTGCCTCGAGGGTCCGCTTCAGTGGCGACTCACTTGGATCACCTGCCCGGAACGTTCTTTGGGCCGTCCAACCTGGTTGAGATGCTCAGGCACCGTGCACAGTGCCAGACAAGAGACGTCGCCTTCACCTACCTGGTCGACGGCGAGAACGAACAGGTCCATTTGACCTACGAGGAATTGGATCGCCAGGCCCGGGCGATCGGGGCATGGCTGGAGTCGTTGGACCTGGTGGGCGAGCGGGCGTTGTTGTTGTATCCGGCCGGCACGAAATTCATTGCCGCGTTTTTTGGCTGCCTGTATGCCGGAGTCGTGGCGGTGCCCGTCTATCCGCCCCGGCGGAACCGCTCGATGACCCGCATCCAGGCGATCGCCGACGATGCCCAGGCGAAAGTGGCCCTGACGACCGACCTGGTGCTCAATCGCGTCGAGCCGTTGATCGATGAGACCCCCCACCTGAAGGAACTGACGTGGCTGACCACCTGCCACGTACCGGAGGGGATCAACGGGCGGTGGGAGATGCCGGACGTACACGGCGACACCATGGCGTTTTTGCAGTACACGTCCGGTTCGACGGGCACGCCCAAGGGCGTTATGCTCAATCACAGCAGCCTGGTGCACAACTCGGCTCTGATCGCCCACGCCTTCGAGCACACCCGCTCCGGCACCGGCGTGTTCTGGCTTCCCAGTTACCACGACATGGGGCTGATCGGCGGGATTCTTCAGCCGATTTACATGGGGCGGCCGAACATCTTGATGTCGCCGATGACATTCCTACAGAAACCGTTCCGCTGGCTCTCGGCGATTTCCCGATTTCGCGGCACCACCAGCGGCGGGCCAAACTTTGCCTACGACCTGTGCGTGGAAAGGATCACCCCCGAGCAGCGCAAGACCCTCGACCTGAGCAGTTGGGAGGTGGCGTTCAACGGCGCCGAGCCGGTTCGCGCCGAGACGTTGGAGCGTTTTGCACAGGTCTTCGAGCCGTGCGGGTTCCGCCGCGAGGCGTTCTATCCCTGTTACGGGATGGCGGAAGCCACATTGATCGTCTCCGGCGGCTATGCCCGGAAATCCCCGGTGATACGTAGTTACAAGGCAACCTCGCTGAGCAACGGTCGGGTGGTCGACAGCATGCCGGGAGGCGAAGGGGTGCGGAGCCTGGTCGGCTGCGGCAAGAGCTTGCCCGACCAGAATATCGTAGTCGCCGATCCCCAAACCATAAAACGTTGCTCGGCCGGCGAGGTGGGCGAGATCTGGGTCAGCGGACCCAGCGTGGCTGAAGGCTATTGGCGGCAACCCGAACTGACCGAGTGTACCTTCCGAGCATACCTGAACGATTCCGGCGAAGGGCCCTTTCTGCGGACCGGCGACTTGGGGTTTATCCAGGACGGCGAGCTGTTCGTCACCGGCCGGGTCAAGGACCTGATCATTGTACACGGGGTGAACCACTATCCCCAGGACATCGAACTGACCGTCCAACGGGCCCACCAGCGGCTGCGACGAGACTGCGGCGCCGCCTTTACGGTGGAAGTGGACGACCGCGAACAGCTTGTGGTCGTCCAGGAGGTGGAACGTCGCAAGAAGAAGGGTTTCGAGCCGATCTTCGACGCAGTACGCCGGGCCGTGGCCGCCGAGCACGATCTGATGCTGGATGCCATTGTGCTGGTCAAGGCGGGCAGCATTCCCAAGACCTCCAGCGGAAAGATCCAACGCCACGCCTGTCGCGACGGCTACCTGGACGGATCGTTGTCGGTGGTCAGCCAATGGCAGGCCGCCGACGAACAGCACATCGCACCGGCCGCGACAGAGCCCCTGCCGGCTGGCAAGACAATCACCCAGATCGAATCAGCTCCGGCCAGCGAAACCACAGTCAAGACAGTCAAGATCGAGCAGGTGCTGGAAAAAGAAACCGTCGAAACCCGGTTGCCGACTGCCCCGGCAGCCGCTGCCTCGGGAAACGGCCGCGGCAGGACTGGCACGAAGAGGGTCACTGAAGTTGTGCTCGAAGAGATTCACCGCGTGGCCAAGGGCCGAGCCGATGGGCTGACGCTCGATACGCCGATTGTCGAGACGGGGCTGGATTCGCTCGAACGGATGGAGATTCTCGCCTCGATCGAAGAGCGCTTCGCCGGCCGCTTCCCCGAAGAAATCTTCCCCGACCTGGAAACCACTCGCCAGCTTGTCGAGGCGGTGGAAAAATACCTCGGCAGCGAACCCCGCCCACGCATCATCCAAACTGCCGAGGTGAAAATCCCGTCCGAAACCTACACCTTCGAGGAGTTCCCCGAAATCGCCGCCCTGAAGC
>JAUWHT010000389.1 GCA_030605745.1 Pirellulales bacterium
ACCCAATGTGACCGGTTGCTGCGGACCGCCGACGAGACGGCGGGCAAGCAGGCGAAGTGTCCGGAGTGCGGAGCGATCGTAACAGTACCAGCCGCGGGCGCACCACCAGTTGACGCCGGGGCAACTGTGCCGCCGCCACCATCACCGCCACCGGCCGCGCCGCCGGAGGCCGCCGAGGACTACGCACCGCCGGTCGGCGGTTTCGCACCATCGGCAATCGACCTGGGCGACGTCTTCAGCCGCACCTGGACCATCTTCAAGGACCAGTGGGCGATGTGCCTAGTGGCAATCGTTTTGGTTGGCGTGATCCACGTGGTCGTGCGTGGTTGTGTGCTGGTTCTGTCAGTCGCGATTGAGCAATCCGCCGGGGACGAGGCGATCGGCTTCATGGTTGTCCAACTGGCCGGCCTTGCTGCGTCGCTGTTCTTGCTCTGGATCAACATCGGGCAGACACTCTTCTTCCTGAAGGTTGCACGCGGCCAGGCGACCGAACTGGGCGAAATCTTCACCGGCGGGCCGTACTACCTCCGTGTCTTGGGAGCCTCTATCTTGTTCGGGCTGATCTGCTTTGTGGGTTATCTCCTGTGCATCGTGCCGGGTGTGATCTTTGCGTTGATGTTCTCGCAGTACTACTTGCTGATTCTGGACCGGAACATCGGAGTCATGGACTCGTTGAGCATGTCCAAGGAGATCACTAGCGGGAACAAGCTGACGCTGTTCTTGATCGGCCTGGTTGCGGCAGGGGCTGGCATCCTGATCGTGCTGTGTACCTGCGGCATCGGCCTGCTGGCGGTGGGCCCGTTCCTTGCCCTGCTGGCGCCGGTCATCTATCTGGCGATGACCGGCCAAGCGACAGCCGACCAACTGGGGCGAGGGATTAGGGATTAGGGATTAGGGGCGAGGGGTTAGGGGAACGAGTGTACGTGCAAGCACGGCGGCTAAACCGGGATTATTTATCGGAAACCCGTGTAGCGGCTGGGCTTGCCCAGCGCGTTAGCATGGGAGCGAATTGGCCACCAAACCGCGCGCTGGGCAAGCCCAGCCGCTACACGGGCCGCGCATACTGCCATCGATGGGTGTGTACACAAGTTGCTGCGCCGCAAGTCGTTACGTCAACAATCATAACGCTCATGAATAATCCGCGCTAAACGGGTGAAAAAGTTGGCTTTTGTAGTGACGGGGACGGGTGCCGCGCTGGCGGTGCTCTGGTGGTTGGATCCGGGCCAATTGCCGATTCCGCTCTGCGCGTTTCACGCGATGACCGGCTGGCACTGTCCGGGCTGTGGGGCCGTGCGGGCTACGCACGAGTTGTTGCACGGCAGGCTGCTCGCGGCGCTGCACTACAATGCGCTTTGGGTCCTCGGCCTGCCGCCGGTCCTCTACGCAGCGGTGTCCGAGGCACGGTACTTCGTCACCGGCCGGCGATTGTCCGGCAACCTCTTGGGAAAGGCGTGGTTCCTCACCATGCTGATAGGGCTGGCGGTGGTTTTCGGCGTGCTGCGGAACGTTCCCCGGTTTCCCTTCATGCTGCTGGCCCCTAACCCCTAATCCCTCGCCCCTACTCACGGTGCCGGTGCAACGGCGGCGGGGGTGCGGAATTGGGTTACGGCCACCCGCAACAGCGGCATTGGCCCGATCTGCTGGTTGGCTGCGTGGGCGGAACTGGCCCAGGGGATAGCATAGGCGGCCACGCGGCCGCTGGTGATCTCTGCCACGTACACCACGGCCCGGCTGGGCTGCATTCGGGCCCCGCCTCGCCGCAGGTCGGCCACACCGGTGACCATCATGTAGCGGGGGTTCTTCGACGGATCGACGCCCAGATCGTTTATCACGTTGTAGGTAAAAAAGGCGTGGAACACGTTCCCCTGTTTGCTCAGCACGACCGCTCTCAGGTCGCCGGTGAGAAAGTCGAGGAAGTAGACTGCCTCGATGTCCTCATCCACCGGGCCGGTGGCCATGGCGAAGGTCTCGAAGCGGTCGGTTGCCACTGCGTGATACGGGCTTTCCGGCCAAAAACCGCCGAGGATCAAGCCGCCCACCAAGCCGATCCCCAGCCAGGCAAGCCGATTGTGCCTTAGCGTGTGAAACATCGGATGCCTCCTATCGAGTTTTGTTGATTCCTACTAATATGTTACTCGCTTTCGCCCGGGGTTTCCAGAGGTACCTTCCCCCCGCTGGCCGCATTTTTTCCTGGCTGCCAGCATCCTGTTTTACCAGGATTGCCTCGTCGTTTAGCCGTCGGGCTTGCCCGACGCGTTGTTGGGGTGGCAGTTTAACTGCCACCCCAACAGATAGGACATCCAATTAGCTCCGATGCCAACGCGCTGAGTAAGCTCGGCGGCTAAACTTGGAAATCGCCACGTGCGGCCCCTTGTAGGCGAAAAGGAATTGGTCTATAAGTGGCTGAAGTCATCTCTTCGAGGAGTTCACTGTGGAAACAATCAACGTGGGCTTGATCGGGCAAGGCTTCATGGGGCGCTCGCACTCCAACGCCTGGGGCCAGGTGAGCAAGTTCTTTCAGCTTCCGCTTGTGCCGGTGATGCACACGGTTTTTGGCCAGGAGGAGGAGAACCCCCGGGCGTTCGCCGACAACTGGGGCTGGCAAAACGCCACGACCGACTGGGAGCAACTGGTTGCCTCGCCCGAGATCGGGCTGGTCGACATCGTCACGCCGAATTTCATGCACGCCCCGGTGGCCCGGACTGCCATCGCCGCCGGCAAGCCTTGCGCCTGCGAAAAACCGATCGCCGGCACGCTGGACGACGCCCGAGAGATGGTCGAAGCCGCAAAAAAAGCCAACGTCAAAACGTTCGTCTGGTTCAACTATCGGCGTGTACCGGCGGTCGGGCTGGCGCAGCAGTTGGTCACCTCGGGCAAGCTGGGCGATATCCGGCACGTCCGGGCAGTCTACCTGCAAGATTGGGCCGACGAGTCGGTGCCCTTGCTGTGGCGCTTCGAGAAGCAACTGACCGGCTCCGGCGCACACGGCGATCTCAACGCACATATCATCGACATGACACGCTTCGTCACCGGCCAGGAAATTACCGAGGTGGTCGGCGCGGTTGCCGAAACCTTCATCAAGCAGCGCAAACTAATGACTGGCACCGCGGCCGGCGGGATCGCTGCCGGGATGAAAGGCGCCGAGCAGATGGGCCGCGTGACCGTGGACGACACCGTGCTGTTCCTGGCCCGGTTCTCCGGCGGTGCGGTGGCCAGTTTCGAGGCCGCCCGACAGGCCACCGGAAACCAGAACCGCAACGGCTTCGAGATCAACGGCACCCGCGGCTCGCTAAAATTCGACTTCGAGCGGATGAACGAACTGGAGTACTACGACGCGACGCTGCCGCGGGCCGTGCAAGGCTGGACAACCATCATGTGCACGCATGCCGCCGATCACCCGTACGTGGCCAACTGGTGGCCCGACGCGCACCCGATCGGCTACGAGCATTGTTTTACCAACCAGGCCTACGATATTATGCAAGTACTTGCGGGACAGGAGCCGACGGTTCCGATGCCTGATTTTGAGGACGCGTACCAGACGCAGCGGGTGCTGGAGGCGTCGCTGCTTTCGGCTGCCGAGCGCCGCCCGGTCAAGCTAGAGGAGGTCAAGTAACCCGGGGGACTAAGATCCCCACCGCGAGTTGCGAGTGTCCCCCTTGCGGCTCGCGCACATTCGTCGCGCGACGAAGGGCGCCGGGGTCGGATGGAGACTGTCCCCGGCGCCCAGTTTCTTTGAGGGATTAGGGATTGGAACTTGACTCTAATCCCTAATCCCTTTACTGCCGAACTTGATCCCCGCAGCCACGGCCTCAAGATAGCGCCGGTGCTTCAGCGTGTCGTCATCGCGGGTTTGCAACTCGATGGTGTACTTCCGTCCGGCGACAACGGTATCCAGAATGAGCCGATTCACGATGATCGTTTTGTATCCGTGCGGCGCCTTTCCCCGGCGCTGGTAGCTGATGCCGACGAACTCGCCGACCCTGATCGGAGTAATCGTCATAGACTGCTTCAACTTACCCTTCCTATACGAGCGGGCAATCTGCTTGGCAAACTCGCCCACGTTGTCGTCGGACACGTTGGATATCTTCTCGTAGTCCTCCGACCGAACGATGATGCTGGGATAGCTCTCTCCGCCTGGTGTGTGGAAACGGCAGACGAACTTGCCGCTTCGTGGAGCCACGTTCCAGCCTTTCGGCGGTGCGATCGCTTCAATCCGGCCATCGTCCAGCGGGCCAAAATACTCGCCCAACTTGGCAAGCTTTCTCTTGGACTTGCTGCTGCCGGACTTCTTCGCAACGCGCCCGCTGGGCGTCTCGCCGCAGCCAAGCACAACAACGAGCGGAACCACCAAGCAAACCAGGCGTGAAACGTGTTGGAGTCTCATTCCTCGATCACTTCCTTGACAAGCTGGACAAAGTGAGGGGTCTTTTGCGATTTGCTAAGCCCTTCGGCCTTTTTCTCCGCCTGCTCTCGTTCATTGTACTCGAACAGGGCAAGTCGTCGAAGCGACTGGTTGAAAACGCCCCAGAAGGCCTTCAGCCGCACCTCCTTGACGACCTTTTTGGCACGAGTTCTTCTCTTCACCGCTTTTTTGACGGGTTTCTTGGCGGCTCCTTTGGCAGCCTTTTCCGCCTCGGATTCCGGCGGTTTGGAGATCCCACCCTCTTCGCCTAATTCCTTCGGATTCAACGCTTTACGATCCATGATTGTCCCTCAGAAGTCTCGATATGCACAAGACGGCCGGATGCTGAAGCCAGGGCCACACGCCGGTTGACGGCCCAATCCACCCTCAAAACCGCAATATAGCCGATTTCTCCGCAGCCGGCCAGCCGGCCGAACAGTGAGGGGCGAGGGGCCAGGAGTTAGGGGCGAGTGGAATGGGCCCCTATTCTCGCCCCTAAGGAGCTGTAACACAATAACTCGATCAATTGGGTGGCACGCCCAGAACGAAGTGATGTGCGTGGGGGCCGGAAAAACACGCCCTTCGCTCTGCTCAGGGACGTGCCACCCAGTTGCCGATTCAGTCAAGTTATTCTTTTACAATGCCTAACCCCTGTCCTCTGGCCCCTCGCCCCTCCCCACCGCCAGCCGCCAGGCGATACGGCATGCCTGGCGGAACTCGGCGAGATCCAACCGCTCGGAGACGGTGTGTGGGGCCTTCTGACCGCTGCCCAGCGTGACCGTGGGGATTCCCCGCTCAGTCATCCAATTGGCGTCCAGCCCTCCGTCGGAGACGTCGCGGGCCGGCCGCCCGCCGGCTTCTCGGATGGCGGTTTCAGCCGCCAACACGCACGGCTCATGGTCGGCGAGCTTAAAGGCCTCGTAATCAAGCCGGCTATCGAACCGCACGTTGCCCGAGGCGCCTTCCCGATTTCGCACTTTGCGGGCCGCCTGCCGGAACGCCCGCTCGATTGCTCGGACGATCCGCCGGCGGAAGGCCGGATCGTGGCTTCGTGCCTCGGCCCGGAGCTTGACCTCTGGGGTGACCACATTGGTTGCCTCGCCGCCGTGAATGACACCTACGTTGCTGGTGCCGCTGCGTCCGTTTTTCTTGATCCGTCCGTGCCAGCCCTCGCGGTACAATCGAGCAATGGCCAACGAGGCGATGGTGATCGCGCTTACGCCGTCCTCGGGCGAGCCGCCGGCATGGGCGGCGATGCCGGAAACGTCGATTTCCATGCGGTACCCGCCGGTCGCTCCGACAGTCAGCTTCTCGCTCGGTCCCCCGTCGAAGTTGAACGCCAGCCGTGGTCTTCCCAACATTCCCAGCCGGGCGTGTCGGGCACCGTGCAGACCGAGTTCTTCCTGGACCGTCCAGAAAAAGGTAAGCGGCGGGTGGGGTGTCTTGCTGCGAAGGATTTCCAGCGCGGTGGCCAGCACTACGGCACAGCCGCTACGGTCGTCGGCCCCCAAGGCGGTATGCTTATCGGCCGGCACGATCCACCGGCCGCGGCGGACCGGCCGGGCGCCCTTGCAAAGCGGCACCGTGTCGGCGTGCGCCATCAACATTCGCCGGGGGGCGCGCGTCGTACCTGGTAGCTTGCAAGCCAGATTCCCGACCTCGCCGGCGTGGGGACTGCGTCGATGGGCCTGATCGAAGCAGATGCTATCGGCCGCCGCCCCGGCCTGGCGGAGCTTCTTGGCGATGAACTCCATCACCCGGCCTTCCCGCCCGCTGCCGCCGGGGATGGCCATAAGCTGCATAACCAACCGCTCGGCTTGCTCGTTTCGTTGCTCTGTCATCTGGGAACCGTTTAGCGGCCGCCGGTACGGCGGCCTGATCTTGCAAGGTTCAGCAAAGGGGTTATCCTAACGTATTAGACGCGCCGTGCAAGCACGGCGGCTAAACATTTTAGATCACCACCAGCGACGGGGATTGCCTTGGTCGTTAGCGAATCGTCCGCCCGGAGATACGCACTTGCCGACCCCGACGTGCGGTTGATGCTCGAGGTGCGCGACGACAACGCGGCCGCCTTTGAGGAGTTGGTGCTGCGCTACCAGGGACGGCTGATCACGGTGTTGGAACACCTGGTCGGTAGTTACGACCTGGCTGAGGACCTGGCGCAGGAGGTGTTTCTACGGGTTTTCCGTGCGCGGAAGGGCTACGTGGCCGGGGCGAAGTTCTCGACCTGGCTATTTACGATCGCCAACAACGTGGCGTCTAACGCACTGCGGAGCCGGTCGCGGCGGCGGGAGGTGACGTTGCAGCCGCGCGACAGCGGTCCGATGGGCGCCCGGCCGCTGGATGCGATTCTCCAGGCCAGCAGCGGCCAGATGCCTGCCCGGCAGTTAGACAAGGCCGAGATGCGCGACATCGTGCGGCTGGCCGTCGCCGCGCTCGGCGAGCGGCAGCGACTGGCCGTGCTGCTGAGCAAGTTCGAAGAGATGAGCTACGCCGACATTGCCAAGACCATGGGACTTACACCCCAGGCCGTTAAGTCGCTCTTGTCCCGCGCGCGAAGCAACCTGCGTGAAGTGCTGGAGCCCTACTTCCAACACGGCGAGAGACCAGCGGTGGAAAATTCGGATGATGAAAAACGAAATGGTTGATATGCACGATCCAGCTAACACCGATGTCTCGCTCGAGGAACGACTGGTGGCGTACCTGGACGGCGAACTGGATGCCGAGGCCAGCCGCCGGGTTGAGGAGTTGCTGGCTGCCGATCCACAGGTTCGCCGGCGATTGCAACGGTTGGATCACACCTGGCAGTTGCTCGACGAGTTGGACACCTCGCAAGTGTCGGAGAGCTTTTCGCAAACCACGCTGGAGATGGTCGCGGTGGCGGCCGCCGAAGATGCACGGCAAAACCTGGCCGCGGCCCCGCACCAGCGCCGCCGGCGTTGGGTCCTCATCGGGGGAAGCCTGTTGGCCGCCGGACTGGCCGGCTTTCTGACGGTGGCCCTATTGCGGCCGGATCCCAACGAGTTGGGGCCGGCGGAGCGGATCGAGCTGGTCAAGGAACTCTCTGAGCAGCAAGCCAAGAGCAAGGTCAAGCGACCGACCCCAGAGGACGTACAGGGGCTGCTGCGATGGATGTTTCAGTATGCCACCCGGCATGAGGCCGCCGTGCTGCAAGCGCTGCCCGAGCCACGCCGGCAGCAATTGGCCAGAATGAATCCGGTCATGCGTCGCCGGCTGATTGCCCGGTTGATCTGGCAGCGGTGGCAGGCGGCCAGGCCGGAGAAGCTGCCTCCGCTGACTGACCACGACCTGGCCGATCTGCACCAAATGCTTTCGGACGATACTCGCAAGTGGTTGGAGTCGAAGCTGGCGGCCGAGCAGTGGCAGATTGTCGGCGACTGGATTCGCCAGCGGTTTCAGTCGCGACGTTTCAACCGCAAGCGGCCCGGCATGCCACCTCCATAAAGCCGCGACCGGTGGTCGCGCATAGCTCCGGCTGCGACTTGATCGTGGCGCGACCGCCGGTCGCGGCTTTGTGGGCGCGACCACCGCAAAGCGGTTTTATGGGCTGCCGGCCAGCGGGGGCTGCCGGGTGCATAAATAGTACGCCTGCGGGGCGGTCAACTCCAGCATTGCGGCCAGGTCGTCGAACGATCGGCGGCGGGCGTGGACGCCCAGCAGGATATCGACCAGGTTGGGTTCCGGCTTGTACTTGACCACCTTGACGTTATCCTTGTCCAGTCCGGCCAACTCGATCGCCCGGTCAATGGCCGCCTCGATGAATCCGATCTTGTCGATCAGTCCGTTTTCCTCGGCCTGCTGTGCCGTGTAGATCTGCCCGGTGGCCAGCTTATCGAGTGCTTGGGGGTCCTTCTTGAATTTAGGCCGGCCCTGCTTGATAACATTCTTGAATTGGGCGAAGCTCTCGTCGACTAACTCTTGGAAGATTTTGCGTTCTTCCTCGGTCATGGGTTTGGCGAAGCTGCCCATGTTCTTGAGCCGATGGCTGGCAATCGAGTCCTCCTTGATTCCCCAGTCTTTCAGCAGTTCCGACAAGTTGTAGTGCGGAATAATCACGCCAATCGAGCCGGTCCAGGTGGACGGTTCGGCAAAGATCGTATTTGGCACGTCGCCGCAGGCCATCGAGACGTAGTAGCCGCCGCTGGCCGCCAGCCCGCCCATACTCACGACCAGCGGGATTCCCGTCTTTTCGGTCAGCTCGCGCAGATGATGATACATATAGTCGCTACCGGTGACGGTTCCGCCTGGCGAGTTGACCCGCAGCACGACGGCCTTCAGGTTGCCGTCCTTGGCGTCCTTGGTTGCCCGGTCGATCTGCCGCTTGAAAAACCCCTCGCCTTCGAGGATTGCTCCTTCGATCGAAATGACGGCGATCTTGTCGCGCCCCTTGCGATTGAGCGAGTGGTACTTCTCTCGGACCTTTCCGTCCGTATCGAGCGAGGCAAGCGCGGAGAGGCCAGCCACGCCGAACAGCAGGACGTTCAGCAGCAGCGATCCGAGCAAACCGAGCAACAATAGCAGCAACAGCCATTGGGCCGCCCGCCGCTTCCTCGGGCGCGGGGGCGGCTGCGGGACGGCTGTGGCCAGGGGGGGCTCTTGCGGTGGTGGGGCAGTGTCCATGACGGACTCCATCTGAAGTTTTCGTTGATTCTTGCGGTTGCAATAACCGGGGGGCAACACCCCACGGTGATGCACCAGCGACGCGTTGTGTCCCTGCTATTACAGTAATTTGCGTGGAAACCACTTCAGATGATTGTATCGCAGGGTCTTCCAGGAGCAAGGCCCGGTCTGGTCGCCAACGCCGCCAACTGCCCTGGTGTTGCCAGGAAGGGCCGTTTCCCGGTAAGCTATGGCCAGCTCGATCACCTGCCGGGTAGGAAAGGAATTTAAGGCGTGTTTGTCGCTGCTACAAGCCAATGTTTCTCCGACCTGCCGCTGGACGAGGCGTTACAGCGGCTGGTTGATCTGGAGTACACCAGCGTGGAGATCACGATTCACGAGTCAGGGGGGCATCTGAAGCCATCCGAGGTGTTGGATGCCCCGGAGCATGCGGTGCGTGCCTGCCGGCGGACCCACCGGCTGACGCCCTGTGCCTTCAGCGTCGACATCCAGGCGCCCGAGGACCAGTACTACGACCAGTTCGCTGCCTGCTGCCGCCTGGCCAAGGCCGTTAAGGTGGTCACGGTGGTCGTGCGTTCGGCCGAGTTGGGAACCCCCTTCAATGCCGAGGTGGAACGGCTGCGGAAGATGGCGTCGATCAGCTCGATCGAGGGGGTCCGCCTGGGGCTGTTGACTGAGGTCGGACGCATGACCGAGGATCCCGATACGGCGGTGGTCCTCTGCGACAGCGTCAAGGGGCTGGGGATCACACTCGACCCGAGCCACTACATCTACGGTCCCCACGCTGGCCGCAGCTTCGAGCAGGTGATGAAGTACGTCTACCACGTCCGGCTCCGCGACACCAGTAAGGACCGTTTGCAAGTCCGCATCGGGCAGGGTCAGGTCGAATACGGACGGCTGATCAACCAGCTCAACAAGGTCCACTACGACCGGGCACTCTCGGTCGACCTCGCCCCCTTGCCCGGCGTCGACCAAATGGCCGAAATGAGAAAAATGCGGCTGCTGCTGGAGAGCCTCATTTAGGCTGTTAGGGGTTTAGGCTGTTAGGGGCATGAACTCAACATCCCTAATAGCCTAACGTAAACATTCGCCGAACCCGTCTGCGGGGGGTGGCGCGGGGAAGAGGAGGTTAGAAACGCGAGTGGGGGGTATCGAGGGTCGCAGGCGACGCTCTTGAGGCGGGCCGGGCGGGCGTTACGAACTGTCTATCGGTTCGACC
>JAUWHT010000119.1 GCA_030605745.1 Pirellulales bacterium
TCCAAAGGTCTTCGAGCAGGCTTTTGTCGATCTCATGCACGCGGGCGACCGTCTTCTGCGTTTCGGTAATCCAGTAGCGGCCGTCCTGCTCGATCAGGTCGGGATAGCTCATGCCGAGATGCGGCCCGGGGATTCCCGTCTTGGGATCGAACGTGCAGTTCTTCGGGTCGGGATCGTAGAGAACGATTTCCGGCTGCGACCAGTGAATGAAACTGTCTTTCTCGATGCCGCCGCTGAGCCAGGCGGGGTTTCGGTCACGGTACGCGCTCTTATGCGCGCCGTGTGGATGGTGCCAGAAGAGGTACTTGCCGTTACCGGTCTTCCATATTCGCGGGCACGCCCTGGGGTTTTTCATCTTTCTCCCGCCCGGCGTATAGGTGGTATACTCGGGCATGGTCCACGTGTGGCCGCCGTCGCGGCTGTAGGCGTGGCACGGGTATCCGTTTTGGGTGCGGTACATACAGTAGAGCGAGCCGTCGCTTAAGGCCACGATGTTCTGCTCCGCTTGCACCTCGCCGAACGCCAGGTTCTTCAGTCCGACGTCGCCGTCGGGCAACAACTGCCAGTCGATCTTCTTGGGATCGGTTTCAGTAAGGATGTTGTCCGAGCGATAGAACCAGCCTTCCGTTTTCCTCTCTACGAATTTGCCGATCCTGGAGAACGCAAAGAAGGCTGAATTGCCAGAGATGATCGGTTCGCCGATTCCCCAAAACATCTGCACCTCGCCGTTGAAGGTGTTCGTGCGATCGACCGGCGCCATTGGCATAGGCAGTCGGTAACGTTCCTTCGACCACGTCCGGCCGTTATCGTCGGAGTATTTATAGACGTACCAGCCGAGGAGTGTAGGAGGACGCACCGGTTTGCCGCGATAACTGCGGAAATTATCGCCGTTGTAATCGTAAAAAGCGTAGATGCGGCCGCTGGGAACGACCAGCGACATTACCCACGAAGCCTCCCAGCCGTCCATCCTCGACGGCTCGATATCGATCAGCTTCGACCATGTCCGTCCCTTGTCGGCGCTGATCGTCGCAACAACGTGTTGCCCCCCATGGCTTTCGTGCCCTGGTCCAGTGGTCAGTGTGCATAGCCAGTTGCCGTCCTTGGTGACGACAACATACGGTTGGTCGCAATAGTTTTCGTCGGGAATTTCGTGGCCGGTACAAATGTTCCGCAGGTCGTCGCCGGCAGAAGCGGCCGACGTGGAAACCTCGAAGAGCGCCGTCGCAGACAATACCGCCGACAAAACACAAAATGTCATAGATCTCATAGTGTCATCTCCGTTTACGTTAGATTAAATTATAGTTAGCCTTGTTTCAGAAACTCCTCAAGCACTCGATGGTCGTCCTCGATACCGTATCTGACATGCTCGCGCATCTTGGCTTCGGCGCCGTCCGCATCCCGGCCGGCAACGGCTTCGGCAATTTGCTGGTGCCAGTTCTTCGGCACGTGTTTGTAGCGCGTTGCTTTGAGCCAATTCAATCGCATGAGCCGGCGGAACCACACCCGCTGAAGTTCCTCCGCCAGGCTGGCGAACCCTCCACAGCAGGCCACGTCCATGTGGAACTCCAGGTGCGCCTGCATGCCCAGTTTCGACTGCGGGTCGCCTTGAGCCATCATCCGATCCACTACCCGAGCCTTACGCATCAGTTTGGACAGGTCGGACTCTGAGATATTTTCGGCGCAAACGCGGGCGGCCTGGCATTCGATCGCCTCGCGCAGCACCTGATCGTTCTCGACGTCCTTGATGGTCAGCGGCCGAACCCGGGACCCGTAAAGCGGCCGGCTTTCAACCAGGCCGTCTACTTCCAGCCGCAGCAGTGCTTCGGTAACGGGCATCGGGCTGACCCCCATCCGCTTGCTCAACGCCCGCCGAACCAGCCGGTTTCCCGGGTGCAGCGTTCCGGAGACAATCTCCTCGTGCAACATCTGGTACACCTGCTGTGTAAGAGTCGAGTTGCTTGCGGTCCCTGCGTTTACCGGCGGACCGACCTCATTGAAGCGGTAGTTTGCCATGCCATAGCTCCCGGGAAGATCACCCCGCCCAAATCGCCAAACCCGGACGATAGTCCATTCGGTCTTTTATTATAGCGAGAAATTCTTCCATTGCAACAAGTGCAGTCGATAAAAACCCGGCCCTTGACAGGATTTCAAGGTTTATGATATGTTAAAATAATGAATTCAGTAGAACGAGTCAACACTGCGTTACGACTTGGGCAGCCGGACCGGGTGCCGGTGTTGGAGTTTGTGATCGACGAAAAGGTGGCCCGGGCGGCTGTGCCCGGCTGCAAGGACGTGGCCGACTGCATGGACCGGCTGGATATGGACGGCGTGGGCTGCGGGGCCTTTTTCCGAAAGGTCCGCGAGAACACGGATGGCTCGTACGTGGACGAATGGGGCGTGACCTACCGCCCGGGGCCCGAGGCCGTTGCCCATCCAGTGCGGGGACCGCTCACCGGCCTGGTGGACGCCTGGGCCTATACCACGCCGGACCCCGGCGCAGCGGACCGGCTGGGAAAACTGCCCGAGCTGGTCGAGCGTTACCGGGGCAAGCGGGCAATCTGCTTCCACCACCGGGCGGCCTTCATGTGGTCGGCCTACCTGATGGGCATCGACACCATCCTGATGAACTTACTAGCCGAGCCCGAGATGGTCGAGTGTGTCATGGACAAGGTGCTGGAATGTAATATGCAAATCGTCCGCCGTGCAGTCCGTGCCGGTGCCGAGGTCATTATTTTGGGCGACGACTACGCCGGCAACCTCGGCCCGCTGATGAGTCCGGCCGTCTTCGAACAGTTTATCCTGCCGCGTCTTGCAAAGATGATCGACATGATCCACGAAGAAGGGGCTTTTTGCATCAAGCATTCAGATGGAAACCTGTACTCTCTGCTGGAGATGATCGTCTCGGCCGGGCCCGACGGGATCAATCCCATCGAGCCGGTGGCCGGGATGGATTTGAAAACGGTGAAGGAACTGGTGGGTCAGCGGGTCTGCATTACGGGCAACATCGACTGCGCCCACCTGCTGCCGCACGGCACGGCGGATGAGGTCCGCCAAGCGGTCCGCCAGGCCATCGCCGATGCCGGCCCCGGCGGCGGATTCATCCTCACTTCGTCCAACAGTATCCATTCGTCGTGCGATCCGCAGAATTTCGTCGCCATGGTCAAGGCTTGCAAGGAGTTTGGGACGTATCCGCTTGGGGCGAGGCGTTTAGCCGCCGGGCGTGCCCGGCGCGGTGGCGCGGGCGCCACACCGTCATCAAACAACCCGCCCGGCAACCCCGGCGGCTAAACACGGAGAGCCATGAGATGGGCA
>JAUWHT010000184.1 GCA_030605745.1 Pirellulales bacterium
CCGATGCGAGTCCCCTCCCCCTCCGGGAGAGGGTTAGGGTGAGGGTTATTCGGCAAGAAACCCCCGCTATTTGCGGTGTGATCCATGCCGCCCTCACCCTCTGCCCCTCTCCCAAAGGGAGATTTAAAACACGTTCTAAGAGCAACTTCACATTCTTGCATTGTCCCTAGCCCCGCCCGGAAGGGCGGGGTTCCAAAATTGCCGATGCTTGCAACCCCGCCCTTCCGGGCTCGTTGTTCTACACATCTCTTGTGACTTGCAGTCAAACGGGAGGGCCGTTTACGGCCCTTGTCCGCCGCAGGCGGTATTAGGCCCGGCGTTTACGCCGGGTTGGTTAGGCACCCAACCTTCCTTCCCTTCCTAAAGGCCCGTTCACGGGTCTTCAATAGGCGCTTCAGCCGCTTCATTGGCTAAAGCCGATCCACCGAGAACGCCCGTGAACGGGCGTCGAGCCGAGGTCAAACCCTATTTCCCGTTGCGAACCCGGCATAAATGCCGGGCCTAACACCGCCTACGGCGGAAACGCCCGTAAACGGGCGTAGTCCTTCCCGGACTTGTGTAGAACAACGAGCCCTTCCGGGCGGGGCTATCCTCTTTTTCGCATACTCCACCCGAACTGGCGGAATAATCTCCGGCAAAACGTCCGATGCGAATAATGGGGATTGGCTAACTGGCACAATCGCCCCCCCAAAGGGACGGGTTGTCGGCATGATTCCAGCCGGGCCCTCTTGACTGGGGTTTCCTGTTTGCGATACAATAGTATGGCGCGCTGGCATTAGAGTGAACTAGCCGTCGAACAGCGCGCCGGGCAAGCCCGGCGGCTAAACATGAAGGAGATCGACTATGAGTTCGTCCGACAAGATTCACAAGGCCGGATTGTCCCGGCGGAAATTCTTGGAGAAGATGGGCCGTACGGCGGCGGCCGGCAGTGCCGTGGGAAGCGTCGGTGTACCGTCGCTGGTGTGGGGCCAGGAGAACTCCGGCCCGATCGACTGCGGACCGCCACCGAAGGCCAAACCGCAACACCGCACCGGCGGCGAATCGTTCGTACCCTTGCCGTTGCCGGTTACCCCGCTTAGGCGGAGCGAAAAGAAAAAGCCGCCCAGTCCGCCGGCACTGATCGGCAAGATGTCGATGGGACCGGTCCGCTGGATCACACGCGAAGGCAAGCGAATCAAGTACCGCGACTGGATGACCGATCCGGCCGACGTGGGCACGCTGCTGAAATGGACCAACCAGAAGCTGGGGATCAACTACCGGGCGGTCGAGTCGGACTTTGCCCATTTCTCGTACGATCCGCGGGAGTTGCCGGCGATCCTTTTTGCGGGCCATAACAAGTTCAGTCTCAACGACGAGGTCCGCCAGAGGCTTAACCGCTATGTGCTCGACGGCGGCACGATTCTGGCCGACGCCTGCTGCGGCTGGAACGACTTTGCCGAATCGTTCCGCAAAGAGATCGAGCTGATCTTCCCCGGCCGGCCTATGCGCAAAATGCTGCCCGAGGAACCGGTCTTCTCTTCGTACTATAAGCTGGGTAACCTGACCTACAAGAAGGGCGACGGCACGACGTACAGCGACGAGCCTTGCCTGGAATCGATCGATTTCGGCTGCCGCAGCGGCGTGATCTTCTCGCCGGCCGATCTGACCTGCGGTTGGGACGGGCACGAGCACCCGCGCGGGCTGCGGGTGGTGATCGAGGAGGCCCGACAGGTCGGGGCCAACCTGGTGACGTACATCCTGGGCAGCTTCCAGCTTGGGCAGTTTCTCAGCTCGACGAAGGTCTACCACGAGCAGAGCGCCCCCAGCCGCGACGATTTCGTCTTCGCACAGTTGAAACACGAAGGCGACTGGGACCCCGACCCGTCGGCAGTGCACAACCTGCTGAAGCACGCGCGGGACAACTCCACGCTGGAAGTGAAGTTCAAGCGCAAGGACGTGTCGCTGAAAGACCCCAAGACGGCGACCTACCCGTTGCTGTACATGACCGGCCACCACGAGTTTCACTGGGACGAAGAAGAAGTGGGCCGGCTGCAGCGGTACCTGAAGGCCGGTGGCATCCTGTTTGCCGATTCCTGCTGCGGGCGGATGGCGTTCGACATGGCGTTTCGCCGCGAGATCGGCAAGGTGCTGCCGGAAAGCAAACTTCAGCGGCTGCCTGCGGACCATCCGGTATACCACTGTCACTATGACATCAAGCGGGTGGACTACACGCCGCGGGTTCGCGAGGATTTCGGGCCGTTCGACACGCCGGAACTGGAGGGCATCTCGATCGACGGCAAGCTGGCGGTCCTCTACAGCAAGTTCGACCTGGGCAACGGCTGGGAGCAGTTTCCCCATCCCTACAGCTACGGTCTGAAGGACGGGCCGGCCCTACAAATCGGGACTAACGTGATCGTTTACGCGATCACGCATTAGCGCGAAGATCGTTTAGCCGCCGCGTCCACGCGGCGTAGTTGGTTCGGTAAGGAAAATAGCTGTACAAATTGGTGGCACGCCCGGAGGAACGAAGGGCGTGGCAAGATGCCCCAAACACGCCCTTCGCTGCGCTCAGGGACGTGCCACTCTTGGTGGAATTCGTACAAGTTATTTGTGCGCGGGCGCTAAACGCACACGAGCGCCGCGTGGACGCGGCGGCTAAACGGCTCGTGCATTGTATCATCGATAGGTACACAAGATGTCTCCTGCAGCCGATGCCGTGATTGGGCGGCTCGATGGCGCGCGTCAGAAGTGGTGGCTGTTCACACTGTTGACGACCAGTGTGTTGGCGGCATGTCTTTCCTTCGGCACGCTTCTGGTGTTTATGCTCACCGACGCGTGCGCGAGGTTCTCGCAGCTTCCGCTTCTGCTCATGTTTCTGGTCTGGCTGGGCGTGACCGTCGCGTTGATCGTTGCCGTCGGCCGCCGATTGATTCGGAGCCAGCGAGGTCTCGAGGCCACCGCCCGGCGCGTCGAGGCAGAGTACCCCGAACTGGGAAGCAACCTGATCAACCTGGTGCAGCTTTCCGACGACGTGAAGAACGAGAGCCGGGCGTTCTGCGATGCGGCGGTCAACCAGGCGGCTGTCGAGATCGGACATGTCCGGTTCGACGACGCCGCCGAGAAGGAGTCACACTGGCGCCGCTTCATCTACTGCATGCAAACGCCGCGCGACATGGCCGAGGCGCTGGTGCTGCTGGGCCTGCTGATCGTGCTTGCCATGATCTGCCACCTGCTGGTCCCTAACCTAGGCTCGGCGGCCAGCCGGCTTTTGACCCCTTGGCAGTTCGTGCCGTCGGTCGGCAGGGTAGAGATCGTCAAGGTCACGCCCGGCAACACCGAAGTGCTGCTGGGCAGCAGCCTGCAAATCGCCGCGGTAATCAGGAATCCCAAGGCCGAGCCCTACAAGGCCGTGCTGTTTGTTACTCCCGAGGGTGAGCAGGAATCCTCGCTGCCGATGGCTGCCGACAAGAAGCAGCAGCGGTTTACGCTCACGCTACCTTCGGTCATTAAGCCGCTAAGCTACCGCCTGGAAATCGGCGATTCGCAAACCGAGATATACACCGTCGGCGTGTGCACCAAGCCGACTGTCAACGAGGTGGAAGTGACGCTCAGCTATCCGTTCTACCTGGGCCGCCAGAGCGAGACGTTCATGCAGAAGCAGGCCGACCTGGAGGCGCCGCAATACACCGTGGCCGAGTTGCGAATCCGCCCGTCGGTAGCGATCGCCAAGGGGCATATCCAGTCGGGCGGGAAACGATTCGCCGGCCGTGTCGAGCACGAGGGCGGCGTGTTGCTGGTGAAGATGCCGCTGTTGAAAAACACCACTTTCACGGTGCACATGTACAACGACGCGGGCCATACCGATCCCGATCCGCGGATCAACCGTGTGCGCGTGCTGCCCGATAAACCACCCACCGTGCAACTGCTAAAACCCCGGCGACAGAGTTCGGCCGCTCCGGGGGCGGAGGTGCCGGTGATGATCCGTGCCGGCGATGACCATGGCATCGGCCGGCTGCGCCTGGAAATGAAGGTCAAGCCGCCCGGGTCGGAAACCGATCAGGCCAAAGCGACACCCACCACGATCGTCAAGCAGTGGACCGAGTTCCACGGCAACACCAACGTGGTGCGCCACCACCAGTTGGAACTGAAGCCGGAGATCGTCCGGCCTGGCGGAACCGTACTGGTTCGGGCCGTGGCCCGGGACCGCCGGGTAGTCGTCGATTGGGGACTCGATTTGCAGCCACAAGAAACAGCCAGCGGCTGGCATTCGATCCGCATCGTTGCCGAAGAGGAGAAATCGGCCGATGCGCTGGAACAGTTCGACAGCCTCCGTGGGGCAATCTGGAAAATCCTCGAACGGCAAATTCGCGCCCGCCTCCGTGCCGCGACGATCCTTAAGCGGGAGCAACTGACCGAGCGGACCGCTCTGGCGACTGAGGTGCGTAGCAACCAGATCGACGTCCAAAAGTTGTCGATTGCCTTGGTCAAATCGATCGGCAAGACCGACAGCGAGGTGCGAGTGGCAATCAAGCATGTGCTGAACAAGTTGGCCTTCGGCGATATGCTCCGGGCGGTCGAGCAGTGTGACGGGCTGGTCAAGCTCAAGTTGCCGGGACAGTTCGACCGGCCGGTGCCGGAGTTGGT
>JAUWHT010000034.1 GCA_030605745.1 Pirellulales bacterium
ATTTGCAATCCGCTGCCTTAGCCACTTGGCGACGGCGCCCTGACACCGGCTACCTTAGGTAATCCTTGCCCGGTGGTCAATAGGAATGCCTTGGGGCCCTGGAGATGGGGCACCCACCACACCTGGGAACCATGTCGGGGCGGGAGCCGGCCGGGCCTCTCGCTTATCTGCATGCCTGTAACACGCGAGCACACCCTCATTGCCTGTCACCTGCCTGGGCGGTAAAATGTTGGTTTTTGGCCCATGGAGGGGAGCTACTAATCTGGATGCTGGATGGGATAAATGAGTGAGAGGCGGAATCTGGTCGTCGCACAAAGCGGTGGGCCGACCCCCGTAATCAACAGCAGTCTGGCCGGGATTATCGAGGCCGCCCGGGACCTGGACCCGATCGGCACGGTCTACGGCGCGCGGCACGGGATCGAGGGTGTGTTGAAGGAGGAGTTGCTCGATCTGTCGGCCCAATCGGCTGAAGAAGTGGCCCTGTTGCGGTTTACACCGGCGGCCGGGTCGATCGGCACCTGCCGCTACAAGCTGAGGGCGGGCCAGGACGAGGATTTCGAGCGGGTGATCGAGGTGTTCCGGGCCCACCGTGTCGGCTATTTCCTCTACATCGGCGGCAACGACTCGATGGACACGGCCAACAAGATCGCGCTGTTGGCCCAGAAGAGGGGGCTGGACCTGGTGGCCGTCGGCGTGCCGAAGACAATCGACAATGACGTGGGCGACAGCGAGTTCAAGTTGATCGACCACACGCCGGGATACGGTTCGGTGGCCCGGTACTGGATGCACATGGTCCAAAACGCCAACGAGGAGAACAAAGGCTCCTGCCCGGCCGATCCGGTGCTGGTGATGCAGGCGATGGGTCGGAAGATCGGGTTCATTCCGGCGGCCGCGCGGCTGGCCGACCCGATGCGCGAGATGCCGCTACAGATATATCTGGCCGAGAGCCCCTGTACGTTGGAGCAGTTGGCCGGGGGAGTGAACGACGAGTTACGGCGATCGGGCCGTTGCGTGGTGGTTATTAGCGAAGGGTTCGACGTGGGGGATTTGGGCGATTTGAAAGACTCGTTCGGCCATACTTCGTTCAGTTCCAGCAAGATGACGGTTGCCCAGGTCGTGGTGAATTATCTCAACCACGTCGGCCTGACCACTAAAGGGGCGGCGCGTGGCAACGTTTCGGGCACCGATCAGAGGCACAGCATGGCGTACGCCTCGCTGGTCGATCTGGACGAGTCGTACCGGGTGGGCCAGATGGCAGCGGAATTGGCGGCCGGCGGCCAGAGCGGTTACATGGCCACCATTCTGCGCAACCCAGGTTCAATCTACAGTGTCCGCTACGACAAGGTTCCGCTAGAAGAGGTAGCCAACAGCGAGCGGACGTTCCCGACCAACTGGATTGCCCCGAGCGGTTGTGATGTGACCGACGAGTTTGTCCGCTACGCCCGACCGCTGATCGGCAACGATATGATCAGCCTGCCGATAGTCGACGGCCGGCAGCGGCTCGCGCGATTCGAGCCGATATATGCCGAGCAGAAACTACCGAAGTACGTTCCACAGGCCGACCGTAAGTGAATCTCACGCAAAGACGCAAAGACGCAAAGGAAATCAAGGAAATACCGACATGATTGAATTCACACCGAAGCATGAGTACCTAGTGGGCATCGACTCGGACGGATGCGCGTTCGACACGATGGAATTGAAGCACAAGGAGTGTTTCATTCCGAACATTATCAACTACATGGAATTGCAGGGCGTCAGCAAGTACGCCCGCGAGGCGGCGGAGTTTGTGAACCTGTACTCCAAGAGCCGCGGGGTCAACCGTTTCCCGGCGCTGGTCGAGATGTTGGAGTGGCTCGAGAAGCGTCCGGAGGTGAAGGCCCGGGGCGTGCAGATTACCGTTCCGCAGTCGCTGCGGGACTGGATTGCTCGTGAGACGAGGCTGGGTAACCCGGCGCTGGAGAAAGAGGTAGAAGCAAACGGCGACGCCGACTTGAAACACATCCTCGCGTGGTCGAAGGCCGTCAACGAGGCGGTCGGCGGTATGGTCCGGGGCGTGCCGCCGTTCCCGTTCGTCCGCGAGAGTATCCAGAAGCTAAGTGACAAGGCCGACATCATGGTGGTTTCGGCCACGCCGCAGGAAGCACTCGAACGCGAATGGAACGAGCACGATCTGGCCCAATACGTGATCGCAATTTGCGGTCAGGAGGTAGGCACGAAAACGGAACACCTCCAGATGGCGGCGAAGTATCCGCCCGAGCACACGCTGATGGTCGGCGACGCCCCCGGCGACTACAAGGCAGCGGTGCCCAATAACGCACTGTTCTTCCCCGTCAACCCGGGCGCGGAGGAGGCAAGCTGGAAACGATTCTGCGAGGAAGGCGTCGACCGGTTCCTCTGCGGCACGTTTTCCGGCGAGTACCAGCAGAAGCTGCTGACCGAGTTCGACAGCTATCTACCCGAAACCCCGCCCTGGCCGGTGGAGGTGTAGGGACTAACAAATGCAGTTGATGTGTAAGAAGGAAAAAAGGGAAAGGGGGAAAAGGGAAAAGAAACTCAGAGTTTTTGTTTCCCCCTTTTTCCCCTTTCCCATCTTCCCTCATTACATATCTGCTGCAAACAGTTAAGCAATTATGGAGGTTTCAACATGACAGAAAAACGTGACATCGGACTTGTCGGCCTGGCTGTGATGGGCGAGAACCTGGCGCTTAATATCGAGAGCCGGGGTTTCAGTATGTCCGTGTTCAATCGCACGACCAGCAAAGTGGATGACTTCATGGCCGGCCGGGCGATGGGAAAGAACATCGTCGGCTGCCACTCGGTCGAGGAGTTGGTCGATAGCCTGGCGGCGCCGCGCAAGGTGATGCTGATGGTCAAGGCCGGCCCGGCGGTCGATGACTTTATCGACAAGCTGATCCCGCTGCTTTCGCCCGGCGACGTGATCATCGACGGCGGAAACACCCACTTCAGCAACACTGAACGCCGTACCGAGTACGTCGAATCGAAGGGCCTGTTGTTCATCGGCACGGGCGTCTCCGGCGGCGAAGAGGGAGCGCTCAAGGGGCCCAGCATTATGCCCGGCGGAAGCGAAAAGGCCTGGCCCTTGGTCAAGCCGATCTTCCAGGCCATCTCCGCCAAGGTCGGACCTAATGCGGACATCCCCTGTTGCGAATGGGTCGGGCCGCGCGGGGCCGGCCATTACGTCAAAATGGTCCACAACGGCATCGAGTACGGCGACATGCAGTTGATCTGTGAAGCATACTGGATGCTCAAACTCGCCCTGGGACTGAGCAACGACGAACTCTACGAAGTGTTTGCCGAGTGGAACACCGGCGAGTTGGATAGCTACCTGATCGAAATCACCCGCGATATCTTCAGCGTGAAAGACGAACAAACCGGCAAGTACCTGGTCGACCTGATTATGGACACCGCCGGGGCGAAGGGCACGGGCAAGTGGATGAGCCAGTTGGCGTTGGACCTGGGCGTGCCCAGCACGTTGGTCACCCAGGCCGTCTATGCCCGGTCGCTCTCGGCGATGCAGCAGCCGCGTGTTCGGGCGAGCAAAGTGCTCAAGGGCCCGATGGCGAAGTTCCGCGGCGATCGACGGCAGTTCATCGAAAAGATCCGCCAAGCGCTGTACGCCTCAAAAATCTGCAGCTACGCCCAAGGGTTCGTCCAACTTCAGGCGGCCGCCGTGGAACACGACTGGCCGTTGGATTTCGCCAACATTCCCTTGCTCTGGCGGGGCGGCTGCATCATCCGGGCGGTGTTCCTCGAGCGGATCAAAGAAGCATTCGACAAGGACCCGAAGCTGGAGAACCTGTTGCTGGCGCCGTACTTCAAGCGGGCGGTCAGAAAGGCCCAAGCCTCATGGCGAAGCGTGGTCACTACGGCCGTCCGGTTGGGTATCCCCGTGCCGGCCTTCGCCGCCGCGCTGGCCTATTACGACAGCTACCGCAGTGAGCGGCTGCCGGCCAACCTGTTGCAGGCCCAACGCGATTACTTCGGTGCCCACACATATCATCGTATCGACAAACCGGGCGAGGGACCGTTCCACACCGACTGGCTCCGATTGCGAAAAATCCCCGAATAGACTTGAGGGAACAAATTATGACTGCCGAATACCTGGAAAAACTCTTCGGACTCACCGGCCAAACGGCCGTGGTGATCGGCGGGGCCGGAGTCCTTGGCGGCGCCTTGTGTCGCGGACTGGTCGGCGCCGGCGCTCGCGTGGTCGTGGCCGACATGACAGAGGAAGGCTGCAAGGCCCGGGTCGAAGAACTTGAAAAACTCGGGGCCCGGGCCGGCTTCTGCATCGTCGACGTCACCTCGCGCAAGTCGATCGAAGAGTTGCTTTCCACGGCTCTGAAGCAGGCCGGGCGAGTCGATATCCTGGTCAATTGCGCGGGCATCAACTTCGGCAGTCCTTTCCTCGAACATCCTGAAGGGCAATGGGACCGGGTAATGGCCGTCAATCTCAAGGCGGTGTTCCAGGCCTGTCAGGTCTTCGCCCGACACATGGTCGATGCCGGCGGCGGCTCGATCCTGAACATCGGCAGTGTGAGTTCGCATTTGCCGCTCTCGCGGGTGTTCGCCTACTCGGCCTCGAAGGCTGGCGTGATGAACCTGACGCGAAATGTTGCCCAGGAGTTCGGCACCCAAGGCGTGCGGGTCAACGCGATCTGTCCCGGGTTCTTCCCAGCCGAGCAAAATCGCCGGCTGCTGGATCAACAGCGGATCGACAACATCATGCAGGGCACGCCGATGCGCCGCTTCGGCGAGCCCGAGGAACTCGTCGGCGCCATGCTACTGTTACTTTCCCCGACCGCTGGCAGTTTCATCACCGGCACGCACATCAACGTCGACGGCGGCTTCACCGCCGCATGGTTTTGAATGGTGTTGCGAGTTACCTCGTTTAGCCCCGGCGTCCACGCCGGGAAATCACGCCGCGTGGACGCGGCGGCTAAACTCTGAGGGTGGCTGCGTGCCTTGACCGAACCATCGGTATGTGATAGAATAAAATTAACAGTGGCTTTGGAGTATGCAAGGGAGAAAATCTCGTGAGTACCATTACTCATCTAACACTGGCCGAATACGACCGCATGATCGAGCAGGGTGTGTTCGATCAGGCCGAGCGGCAGCGGCTCGAATTCATCCGGGGGGAAATTCGCGAAATGAGTCCTATCGGTTCACTGCATGAAGTGGTTGTCGATCAACTGAACGAATGGAGCATCCGGAATCTTTCCGAAGGCAAAGCTTGGGTCCGGGTGCAGAACTCTATCGGACTTCCAAGCCTGGAGAGTGCTCCTGAGCCGGATATTGCCTGGGTAGCCCGGCGCGATTACTCCGACGGCAGACCCACCGAGACCGATGTCCTGTTAGTGATCGAAGTTGCCGAAAGCAGTCTGTCCTACGACAGCGGTGAAAAGGCCGATCTGTACGCTGCGGCGGGCATCGCCGATTATTGGGTCATCAACCTGCCCGACCGGTTGATCGAAGTGCGTCGCGATCCCCACGCCAGCCACTATGACAGTTTGCAGACCTACCGCGGTGATGAAGAAGTCCGGCCGGCGGCCGTGCCGGAGATCGTCCTGCGGCCGTCGATGCTTTGGCAAAGTTGAGTCGACTGCCACGGGCGGAAGCTCATGTCAAAGGAACAAGTTCCACGGCTTTGCCTCGGCCCGATCAAGATCGGTTTCCCAGTCGTCCAAGCTTCGCTTTCCGGGTACAGCGATTGGCCGATGCGGGTAATCGCGCGGCGATTGGGGGCGCCATACACGATTACCGGGGCGATGCTCGACCGGTTCGTCCTCAATGTGAGCAAAGGTCGCAAGGCCCGGCGGTTCATTCGCGTGACCGACCAACAGCACCCCTGCGGCGGCCAACTGATCGGCAGTGCGGCCGAGGAGTTGGCCGCAGCGGCGCTGAAGATGGTTGAGGCCGGGTTCGATGTAATCGATCTGAACTTCGCCTGCCCGGTGAAAAAGGTGCTGGGCAAGCGCCGTGGCGGATACTTGCTGAGCAGGCCGGAAACCGCGTTGGAGATCGTCGCCCGGGTCCGCAACGCCGTACCGTCGCACGTGCCAGTCACCGTCAAGATGCGCCGCGGGACGGACGATGGCCAACACAGCCGCGACAACTTCTTTGCCATCTTCGACGGCGCGTTCCGGCTCGGCGCGGCCGCGATCACCGTTCACGGCCGGACAGTCCGACAGCGCTACAAAGGTTCCAGTTCGTGGGAGTTTCTTCGTGAAGTGAAGCAGCACGCTGGCGATCGCACGGTACTCGGCAGCGGCGACCTGTTCGCCGCTCAAGATTGCCTCGACATGATGGCCCAAACCGGTATGGACGGCGTGACGGTTGCCCGCGGCGCGATCGGCAACCCGTGGATTTTCCAGCAAGTCCGGGCGCTGGCTGCCGGCCGGTCGATTTCGCCACCGAGCTTGTGCGATCAGCGCGAAGTGCTCGCCGAACACTACCGGCTGGCCGAAGAGACCTACGGTCCGCAGCGCTGTTGCCGGCTGATGCGCAAGTTCGGCATCAAGTATTCCCGGTTGCACCCGCAGCCCGCGCATGTCCGTGATGCCTTCGTAGCAGTTCGCGATCCCAGTCAGTGGCAGGAAGTGCTCGATAAATGGTACGCTGAATAGGTGTAGGGTGGGTGCTTGCACCCACGCGAACTTGTGGTCTTTTCAACGCGTGGGTGCAAGCACCCACCTTACACTACTACACTACTTCAACATTCCTTGTTCGACATTCGATATTTGGTTGAAGGATGCGACCGATTACCCAGCACGATGGCAGCGTTGCGCAATATGCCTTGCCGCTTGGGCCGCCACAACGGCGTGTGGCGAAACCGTCGTCGGAATGCGGCTTCGTCCAATGAGAACAGCGCGGCCAGATCGACCGGGTTCATGCCCGGGCGCGGGCGAAAACCTTCTTCCGTGGTCGTCGGCGTGCGACGGTTCCAGGGACACACTTCCTGGCAAACGTCGCAGCCGAACAGCCGGTCGCCTACCGCTTCGCGCAACTCGGCCGGGACCGCGCCGCGCAGCTCGATGGTCAGGTAGCTGATGCACCTGCGAGCATCGAGCCGGTAGGGCTCGACCAGTGCCCCGGTCGGGCAGGCGTCGAGGCATGCCCGGCACGTTCCGCAATGGTTGCCCTCGAAAGGCTTGTCGTATTGGAGTTCTTCGCTGGTCAACAAGGCGGCCAGTACAAACCAACTGCCCAACTGCTTATTCAACAGCAGGGTGTTCTTGCCGATCCACCCCAGCCCGGCAAGTTGGGCGAATCGGCGCTCAAACAGGGGTGCCGTGTCGACCACTCCACGGACCCTCGATTGCGGCACAAGCCGGCGATGGAACTCCGCTAGGCGATCCAATCGTTGGCGGATCAGGTCGTGATAGTCCTCACCCCAGGCGTACCGCGCGATTCTGCCCTGGCCCGAACGGGCTTCGACCGGTTCGACCGTGCGATAGTTGGCCGCCAACATGAGGATGCTTTGCACGCCGTCGAGCACATGTCGGGGGTCTCGGTAGGTTTCAGCCCAGTCGGTCAGGTGACTCATCTGCCCGGCATATCCGTCGGCCAGCCAGCGGGTGAAGTGCTCGATCCCCGGGGGCGTCACGGCCGGTGTGGCCCCGGCCAGATCAAAGCTGAGCCGGATTGCTTCCTCCTTCAATGCGGCCGTCAGCGAGTCGGGCGTAAGTGAACTGGAAGGCATGAGGGTTGTGGCTTTCGTGCCGGGTGTCGACGGCGTAGAATCGCGTTGGTTGATTGTATATGTCCTCTTCGGTTCGGAGAGCCCTCGTTTAGCCGCCGGGCTTGCCCGGCGCGTTGTTGTATTGGAGTGGTAGTTTAACTACTACCCCACCAACACGGGGTCTCGAACGCCAACGCGCCGGGCAAGCCCGATTTTCCGCAGGTTGGTGTAACGGCTAAGTAGAGTAGTTGTTTGATTGGGTTAGAGTCTATCGTTGTAACTTCTGCGCGCCGTGCGCGCATCTTGTACAGTACTTGTTCACCACACTAT
>JAUWHT010000328.1 GCA_030605745.1 Pirellulales bacterium
GTTCACGTGTAGTCGGTCTACCACCCACAAAGCCGCGACCGGTGGTCACGCCTCCACAAAGCCGCGACCGGTGGTCGCGCCTCCACAAAGCCGCGACCGGTGGTCGCGCCTCCACAAAGCCGCGATCGGTGGTCGCGCCCCGGGAGATAGTCACGCAGTCTATTGAATTGCTGGTCGCGACCACCGGTCGCGGCTTTGTGCCAGCAGCTACAAGCGAGTGGCTATTCTACTTGCAGGTTCCTGAGGACGGAAGCGCAGTGCAAAGCGGATTACCCAATCTTTCGGGGGGCAAGCAAACAAAGTGGGTTTTCTCCCGCTCGCGGCAAATAAGGATGCTCTCAGCTTGACCGAACGGCCTCTGGGCGATAGAATCCACAATAGTCAATAGTGTAGGCGGATGCGCATCCACCAATCCACAACTAATATCGTAGTTCATGCGCCGGCGAAATTAAACCTGTTCTTCGAGGTACTCGCCAAACGTGACGACGGGTATCATGAGATTGAAACGCTCATGTGCCCCATCGACTTGTACGACACCTTGTACTTCAGAAAGGAACCGAACGAGCAACTTGAACTGAAATGCGAGAGGAAGCTTGCGGCCGGCGAACCGGGTGGCAGAGGGCTTGAAGCCTTGCCGGAAGGGCCGGAGAATCTGGTAATCCGTGCGGTCGAATTGCTTCGGCAGCGTGCGGGCCGGAACTGCGGCGCTACGATTCGGCTGGTCAAACGCATTCCAACCGCGGCGGGACTGGGCGGAGGGTCCAGCGACGCGGCGGCCGCGTTGATGGCTGCTAACCGGGGTTGGAGCCTCGGCTTTTCGGCCGGCGAGTTGGCTGCCGTGGCTGCCGAGTTGGGAAGTGATGTGCCTTTCTTCCTTGCCGGTAGTCCGGCCATTTGCCGAGGACGCGGAGAACGCGTGGAGCCGGTGGCCGGCATCGGGGCGTGGCACTTTGTGGTGGTTTGTCCTTCGGTCGGGTTGTCGACGGCCGCGGTGTACGGTGTTTGCCGGCCCGCCAGGAAGCCGAAAACCGTGGCCCCGTTGGTGGAAGCCCTTTCGCAAGGAGACACGAGACAGGCCGGTCGGTTACTGTTCAACCGATTACAGCCGGCCGCCGAGACGTTGTCGCCCTGGATCGAACGATTGCAGCGAGAGTTTGCCCGGGAGGATTGTGTGGGATACGGAATGAGCGGAAGTGGAACGTCCTACTTTGGGATTTGCCGTCACGCGACTCATGCACGGCGGGTCGCGAGACGTTTACAAGCAAACGGCGCCGACAGCGTGTTTGCAGTGCGGAACTGCCACTAGTACTACAACGGTAACTCAACTTCAATGAATACACCACGGAGTCACGGAGGACACGGAGAAGACTACGAGAAAGCTGGGGTTTTGCTTCCAAAACTAGACTTAAGCTCCGTGCTCTCCGTGTCTCCGTGGTGAATATGGCGTTGTACTAGATTGCCCGTATCGTAAGGAGAACAACCGTGGAAATCACCGAGGTTCGCGTCAAGCTCATGGACGAGCCGGGAGAGCGACTACAGGCGTTTTGCTCAATCACCTTCGACGATTCGTTTGTCGTTCGTGATTTGAAGATCATTGAAGGGACCACGGGGCCCTTCGTGGCGATGCCCAGTCGCAAGCTGACTGCCCATTGTTCCGGGTGCGGATGCAAGAATCATCTTCGTGCAACCTTCTGTAACCAGTGTGGCACGCGATTGAGCCAGCAGCAGGCCGTCAAGGACAACGATGGCCGCGTCAAGCTGTATGCCGACATCGCACATCCGATCAATGCGATGTGCCGCGAGATGATCCAGGAGCGGGTCATTCAGGCGTTTACGGAGGAGAAGAACCAGTCGGAACTGCCCGGCTACACCCCCAGCTACGACGATTTCGACCACGAGGTACCGTCTGCCCCACCCACCCAGGCACCGACGGAACCGCCGCCGGTCGAGCCAATCCAGGTACAGGGCGCAGAGCCCCCCCGCGGCCCGCACAAGGTCCCCTCGCAGCAACCCCAACCCGAGAAGTCGATCAACGACGGCTTCGGGGCCGGAGTCTTCGAGTAGTGACATTGCGTAATTTTCGGAGCGCGGCCGTCCCGGCCGCATTATGCGGGCAGGATGCCCGTGCTCCATATCTTGGGAGCGGACTTGTGAACCACCATGACAACAGAGTGCTGGCGGAGTTCAGGCGGCGCCTCCCGGATAAACTCAAGAACAATCTGAAAAGGATCATTGTCTACGGATCCAGAGCGAGGGGTGACGCCGCAGAAGATTCGGACCTTGATGTTGCAGTTCTTGTAAAAGAAAAGAACTCGAAAATTGAAAAAGAACTCGAAGATATTGCCTATGATGTCATGTGGGAATTTGATTTCAATCCGATCATCTCACTCAAAGTGTTTTCGCACTCGCGGTTTCAAGATGCGATTGATCAGGGCTTTTCCTTTTATCGACACGTCATGAAGGAAGGCGTGGCCGTATGACTGAAACTGGAAGAAGGCAAAGCAGATTTGATCCAGCATTCTATCATCCTTGTAATATAGACGGCAGGCTTTCAATTTACAAGGGTAAACGACCCGCCATGCCCCTCAATGATACTATGCGCAGCCCGTGTAGCGGCCGGGCTTGCCCGGCGCGTTGGTAACCTTGTTACAACAGGAATGAGCGATAAATGGGGAAACTCGCATGAACAAATTGTCAGAAGCCATCAGCAAAGTCAGAGGAAAAATTGCCCGCTATAAGGGCAAACAATTGAACGAGCAGAACACGAAAACAGCGTTGATCGATCCGATCCTTTGTGCCTTGGGGTGGGATGTCGGAGACCTCGAACAGGTCGAGCAGGAGTACAAGCGAAGGCCGAAAGACAAGCCTGTAGACTATGCGCTGCTCGTTTTGCGAATCCCGCGACTGTTCGTCGAGGCGAAGGCACTGGGACAGGATCTCAGCGACCGGAAGTGGGCCAACCAAATAATGGGCTACGCGACTGTAGCCGGCGTGGAATGGGTGGTAATCACTAACGGCGACGAATACCGGATTTACAATGCATGTGCTGCAGTTCCCGTGGAAGAAAAACTTTTTCGCAAATTATGCATCACGGCCGAAAACACACCAGTTGAGGAAACACTCGCTCTTCTCTCCAAAGACAGGATCAGTGAGAATGAAATAAAGGTTCAGTGGAATGCCCATTTTGTCGACCGTCAGGTCCATTCTGCCCTGGAGAAACTCTTTGCCTCAGACCCTGATCCATCGTTAGTTCGACTTATCAAGAGGCACGCCAAAGAACTGTCGAGCAAGAACATCAGAGCAAGTTTAAGGCGTGTTCAGGTGCAGTTCGATTTTCCCGTTCAACCGAATTCTACGGCAGAGGTCCATTTGCAGGGGAAGCCGACGCAGGCAAAACCGAAACGTTCTCTGAAGGTAAAGTTAGACGATCTGATTCGGGCGGGGCTTCTGAAGCCGCCGCTGAAGCTCACCAAGAACTACAAAGGACACCACCTGGAGGCAGAGTTGCTGCCAAATGGCATGGTGCGATTTCAAGGCAGCGATTACAACAGCTTTTCAACGGCTGCCATAAAGGCCCGCAGTACTGTGATCGGCCAAGATCGTCCTGCCAACGGATGGCAGTTCTGGCAATATCGTAACAAAGATGGCAGTCTCGTTTACTTGGAAGAGGTGCGGAAGCAGTTCCAAAAATCCTGAGATGCAACGCGTCAAGGAATCGCGTCCCCACGCAGAGCGTGAGAACAAGGGACATGAATATCGAATACTGACGCGCCGAGCAAGCTCGGCGGCTAAACGGGGCTTCCCTGTCGGCTGACCAATCACGAGAAATACCCCACCGCGTTCTTGAACACCTTCAGGCCGTCGCCCACCTGGCCGGCCTCGCCGCGGGTCCAGCGGGGGTGCTGCGTGGGGTCGATGTGGCGCTCCGGGTGCGGCATCAGGCCCAGCACCCGGCCGGTTGGGTCGCAGATGCCGGCCACGTCGGCCATCGAGCCGTTCGGGTTGTCGGGATATGCTACACCATTAGAGCCCGGTCGTTGCGAAACATAGCGCAACACAAGCTGCTTGTCGGCCTCCAGTCGCGAAAGCACCCGGACATCACGGGCGACGAACTTACCCTCGGCGTGGGCGACTGGCAGGTACATCGAGTCGATTCTGGCCAGGAACACCGACTTGGTACCCCGCACGTCCAGCCGCACCCAGCGGTCCTCGAACTTGCCCGAGTCGTTAAAGCTGAGCGTGGCCGGCGGCCCGTCTTCGGCATCGTGATCCAGCAGCACGCCCGAGCGGATCAGCACCTGGAACCCGTTGCAAATGCCCAGGATCAGCTTGCCGGCCGCCTTGAACCGGGCAATTCGATCGGCCAGGTGGTGTTGAATCTGGTTACCCAGGATTCGACCGGCGGCCACGTCGTCGCCGTAGCTGAACCCGCCGGGGATGCACAGTATCTGAAACCGCTCGAACAGCCCGGGGTTCTCCAGCAGCCGGTTGATGTGCAGCAGTTCCACATTAGCGCCGGCCTGCCGGAAAGCAAACGCAGTTTCCGCGTCGCAGTTGGTGCCAGGCGCACGGAGGATGAGCACGTTGGGTTGGGACATTGTAGTGGTCAGTGGTCAGTGGTCAGAACGTGGAAATGATATTCCATCCATGATCCAATTTGCAATTCTCAATTTTCAATTTGCAATCCCCTCACCATCGCAGGGGTTTCTGCCACGCCTCTTTGAGTGTTTCCAAATCCACGTCGATGGCGGGCGAACCATTAGCATCAAGGATTACCAGTCTGTCCGAGTCGAGCACCTTGCCGATGTACGCGAACGGCTGCTGTTCGAGCATGTCTTGAAAGGCCTCGGCTTTGTCCTCTTCCACTTCGAGAAGGAACCGTGTGTTCGATTCACTGAACAGCAGCACGGCGGTGGGCAGGTCTTCCTCGGGTTTGCCCTCGGTCTCAGTCAGGTAGGGGACATCGGCCAGCCGGATTTCCGCCCCCAGTCCGCCGGCGAAGGCCATCTCGGCTGCGGCCACGGCCAGCCCGCCCTCGCTCAGGTCGTGACACGAGCGGACTAGCCCGGCGTCAATCGCCCGGTGCAGCGCGGCGAAGAGTCCTTTGGCATATTTTGGATCGACCTTGGGCACCTCGCCGCCGGTGAGCGATTCGACCATAGCGAAATGCGAGCCGCCCATCTCGTTGCGGGTTAGCCCGACGATGTAAAGGTGGTTGCCCGGCTGCTTCAGGTCCATAGTTACACAGCGGCCCACGTCGTCAACCTGGCCGATCGCGCTTATCAACAGTGTGGGCGGGATGGAGATCGGCTCGTCGGCACCCTCGGGCCTGAACTCGTTGTTCAGGCTGTCCTTGCCGCTTATGAACGGCGTGCCCAACTCGACGGCCACGTCGTGACAGGCCGTGGCCGCGCGGACCAGCGAGCCGAGCGTCTCGGGCCGATCGGTGTTACCCCAACAGAAGTTGTCCAACAGCGCGATCCGGCTCGGGTCGGCCCCCACCGCCACGCAGTTGCGGACCGCCTCGTCGATCGCACTGGCCGCCATGTGGTACGTTTCCAGGTCGCCGTAGCGGGGGTTCATGCCGCAGGAGATCACGATCCCACGGCGCGAGTCGAGTACCGGCCGCAGCACGGCCGCATCGCCAGGCCCGTCGTTAGTCACGCCCACCAGCGGCTTGATCGCACTGCCGCCCTGCACCTCATGGTCGTACTGCCGGATCACCCACTCCTTACTGCACACGTTCAACGAGCCAAGTATTGGGGTCAGAGCGCACTTAGTCATTAGTGCCGATGTGCGATCAATGGCTACCTGTTTGCTACCGCCACTAATGACTAAGTGCGCTCTGACCCCATTATAGACGGCGTCGCGGATCACTGTGGGGCGGCCGTTGTGCAGGAAGTTCATTGCCAGGTCGGCCACCTGGTGCTCGTTGTACTTTAGCAGCAGTCGCCCGGTGGGCACGAACCGGCCGATCACCGTGGCCTCGACGCCTTCCGAGGCGCACAACTCGGACAACTCGTCCCAGTGTTCCTCCGGCACGCTGAGCGTCATGCGTTCCTGTGCCTCGGATATCCAGATTTCGGTGTAGGAGAGCCCTTCGTACTTCAGCGGGATCCGTTCGAGCCACACTTCCGCACCGATATTTTCGCCCATTTCGCCCACGGCGCTGGAGAACCCGCCGGCGCCGCAGTCGGTCACGGCGTTGTACAGCCCGCGATCGCGTGCGACCAGCAGCACGTCCAGCAGCATTTTTTCGGTGATTGCGTTTCCGATCTGCACGGCCCCGCCGGAGACGGTTTCGCTCTGGCTGGTCAGTTCGGCGGAACTGAACGTGGCGCCGTGTATTCCGTCGCGCCCGGTGCGTCCGCCGACGGCCACCACCAGGTCGCCCGGCCGCGGCTGCTTGAACGACATCTCGCGTGGGATCAGGCCCACGTTTCCGCAGTAGACCAGCGGGTTGCCCAGATACCGCGGGTCGAAGTAGAGCGCGCCGTTGACCGTCGGGATGCCCATGCGGTTGCCGTAATCGCGCACGCCGGCGACCACGCCCTGCATCACGCGCCGCGGATGGAGCACACCGGCCGGCAGCGTCTCGCTCGGTGTATCCGGCGGGGCGAAGCAGAAGACGTCGGTGTTGGCGATCGGCTTGGCGCCCATGCCGGTCCCCATCGGATCGCGGATCACCCCGCCGATGCCCGTGTTTGCGCCGCCGTACGGCTCCAGGGCCGAGGGATGGTTGTGCGTCTCAACCTTGAACACGACGTTGTACTTGTCGTCGAAGCGGATCACACCGGCGTTGTCCTCGAACACGCTCACGCACCAGTCCCGCTCGCCGGCATCCTGTCGGATTTTCTGCGTGGCGGCGAAGATCGTCTCTTTAAGCATATTCTCGAAGTGTCGCTCGCCCGATGGACCTTTGTAGCGGATCCGCCCGGCCAGCGTCTTGTGACTGCAATGTTCGCTCCAGGTCTGCGCGATGGTCTCCAACTCGACGTCTGTCGGATCGCGGCCCAACTCGTCGAAGTGCGCCCGGATCGTTTGCATCTCGACCAGCGACAGGTAAAGCTGGCCTTCCAAGGCCAATCGCTCGAGTGCCGCGTCGTCCATCAGGCTGATCGGCACGGTGACCAACTGGAAATCATAGGGCGAGCCGACTTCCAAGTGCCGGAAATCCAGTGGACCAACGATCACCTGCTCGACCGCGTCGTTGGCCAGGACCTTCGAGCAAAGCACTTCGAGCCGGTTGTCCGCCAGCTCGCCGATCCAATACTTCTTCAGCGTGCGGATTGTCTCTGCCTGAATGTCCATATCGGCGATCGCCGCCAGCGCGCTGTCGGCCACCGGGTCCATCACGCCCGGCTTGGGGAGCACGTGGATCAACCGCTGCTGTCCGTCGGGCGCCTGAGTCAAGGTCTCGTCGCCAACCGGGGCCACCACCGTGCGCTCGACCACCTGATCGGCCAGCAACTCCTGTGCGATTCGCGTGATTTGCTGCCGGTCGAGGTCGCCCTGGATCAAGTACCCCCGGGCAGCAGCGACAGAAAGGTTCTCTGTCAGTCCCAACTCGGCAGCCGAGGCGGCCACTGCTCGGGCGATCAGGTCCGGTTGGCCCTCGGACGGATAGATGTCAACTTCCCAAAGCATCGCGGTTCTTCTAATTTGGGGTCAGAGCGCACTTAGTCATTAGTGCCGATGTGCGTTCAATGGCTATCTGTTTGCTGCCGCCACTAATGACTAAGTGCGCTCTGACCCCATTGTAGACCCAGAGCATCGCGGTTCTTCTTCGCTAGAGTGAGTAGTTGTTCCAGTTCAGCCTGGTCGCCGTCACGGATAGCACGGTACAAGGCGGCCAGTTTCGCCCCGTATTGCTCTAGTGCCGAGAGCACGTTGTCGCGGTTGAGCATCAGGATCTGCACCCAGAGTTTTGGATCGCCGGCGGCAAGCCGCGTGGTATCGAGAATCCCGGTGCCGGTTAGCCGAAAGAGCGTTTCCGGAACCGTGGCAACCAACGCCGCAGCCGCCATGTGCGGCAAGTGGCTGGTCATCGCCAACGCCCGATCGTGTTCCTCGGCCGACATCTTGATCACGACCGACCCGAGGGCCTCCCAAAACTCTTCAATCAGGTCGTAGTCTTCCGCGCGGGTGTTTCGAGTGGGGGTAATCAGGGCGATTCGTCCGTCGAATAGCTCGGGCTTGGCATAGCTGGGGCCGGCTTTCTCGCTCCCGGCCAGCGGATGGCTGCCCAGGAAGCGGCAACCTCGCGGCAACTGCCCGTCCAGCGCGGCGACAATTGCCTGCTTCGCGCTGCCCACGTCGGTGATCAGCGTGCCCTCGGGACAGTGCTCGGCAGCCGTGCGGACGTCCTGGACGATCCGGCCTACCGGCGTGCAGACGATGACCAGCTCGGCGTCGGCGACCCCCTTGGACAGATCGATCGTGGTATTAGTCACCGCGCCCACGCGCCGGGCAATTCGCAAGTTGACCTGGCGGCGTCCGATTCCGACGATTTTTTCAGCCAGCCCCCGCTTCCGCAGCCCCAGCCCGATCGACCCCCCGATCAACCCAACCCCAACGATTGCGACGCTTTGCAGGCGTTCCATGGCTCCTCCCAGTGGAAATCCAACGGGCGAAGTTGATCATTCTAGCAGATGACCGCCAGCACATGGCAGGGGCCCCGGTGGGGGGCACATAAAGCCTCGACCGGTGGTCGCGCCACACCACAAAGCCGCGACCGGTGGTCGCGCTCGTCTCGTGTGCCAATTAGCGTGGAGACAAACCCCGCGGCTTGCTCCGGCGCGACCACCGGTCGCGGCTTTATGGTATGGTAGATTCACGCGTGCCCCTCGCCCCTTATGAACCTCCTTCCTCCATCACGGTTCTTTCCGCCGGCTGAAACGGCGGATGTGGAGGGGTTGATCGGATTTGGCGGTGAACTCTCGCCCGAGTGTCTGCTGGACGCCTACTCGCACGGGATCTTCCCCTGGCCAATCAGCGACGCCAAGGCCACGGTGGCCTGGTGGTCGCCCGACCCGAGGGCGATTATCGAGCTGGACCGGTTCCACGTCCCGCGGCGGCTGAGGCGGACCTGCCGCAGTGGGCGGTTCCATGTCACTCGCGACCAGGATTTCGCCGGCGTGATCCGCGGCTGTGCCACAGCGCCCGATCGAACCGGCGGAACCTGGCTGACCGGGCAGATGATCGGGGCGTACATCCGGCTGCATGAGCTGGGCCACGCCCACAGTGTCGAGGTCTGGCATAAAGGGGAGTTGGCCGGTGGTACATACGGGGTGTCGATCGGCGGGCTGTTTGCTGCCGAGTCGAAGTTCTACCGCCTGCGTGACGCCTCGAAGGTGGCCCTGGTCCACCTGGTCGAACACCTCGATCGGCGGGGCTACAGCCTATTCGATATCCAGCAATTCACGCCCCATACGGCGCAGTTCGGCGCGATCGAAATACCCCGCAGGCAGTACCTCGCCCGGCTCGCCGATGCACTCACCCGACCAGTGACTTTCGAGGACGAGTAAAGCGAGCCGCGGGCTGCTCCCCGCACCAATTGGCGCCGGGAGAAGCCGCAGTGTATAATGCAGTACATGAATCGTGGTGAAATGGTTTTGGCCGTCATGCTGACGGCGTTGAGTGTCGCATCCGCCCAGGCGTGTAACGTGCCCGTGTATCGCTATGCGATGTACAACTGGGCCTCGGCGCCGTATCTGGTGTTCTATTTTCACCATGGCCAGGTTGCCGAGGAGGACCAGCCGGTTAACCGGCTGCTGGCCGAGCTGATCGATACTGAACCGGCGCCGAACTTGATATTCAAAGCAGTGGACGCCACGCAGGACGAACAAGTTGAGCAGCTCCCCCAACTGGTCCGCGAAGCCTGGCAGTCGCACTCGCAGGGGACCGAGCCGCTACACCTGGTTTTCACCCCCTGGGGCGCCCAGTTGTTTGCCGGCCGGCTCGATGTGGCCGCCGTTCGCTCGATGGTCGATTCGCCCGCGCGAAAGTGGCTGGGGGAACTGCTTGCCCAGGGCAACGCCGCCGTGCTATTGATCCTGACCGGTCCCGATGCGGCGGAGAACCGGCGGGCCGAAGACGTGGCCGCCGGTGTAATCGCCCAGGTTGCCGATGGTGATTTCGCCGGTCCTAGCAACTTCCTTCCCGAGCCGACCGAGGGCGCCGCTGCCGATAGCGACCCTCAGGGCCTCCCAGCCGCGAGGTTCGAGGTGGCCTCGCTGAAGCTGTCGCGGACCGATCCGGCCGAAAAGTGGCTCGTCAAAATGTTATTGTCCGTCGAATCGGACCTGCACGAGTTTCCAAAAGAGCCGATGATTTTCGCCGTTTACGGCCGCGGCCGGGCGATGCCGCCCTACGTGGGCAAGGGGATCACGCCGGAGAACCTCGCCGAGTGCGTCGCCTTCCTCAGCGGTGCATGTTCGTGCATGGTGAAGGAGCAGAACCCGGGCATGGACCTGTTGTTCCACTGGGATTGGGGAGCGGTGGCCGACGCAATGGCGGCCGAGGAGGAAGACACCGGTGGCGGGCTGTTCGGATACCAGGAATTCATGCCCGACCAGTCAGGAAACTGGACCGAAACGCCTCTGCCGGAAGACGATACCGAGGACACGGCCAAAGAACCCACCACGGCGGTCAAAGAAACACCTGCCACGCCGAAATCTCCTGCGAAGGTAAACCGAAGCCCGTCGACATACGAGTCGTTTGCCGCTCGGCAGGCGTGGAAGATCGGCGTCGGTCTTGCCGCGGCTGCAATTCTCGTGCTGGCGGCGGGTTTTGTGCTGGTCCGTCGTCGGCAACCATGATTACTTGACAATAGCCGGGACGCAACGCGTCGCGGGGACACCATGATCCACCTCGAAAATGTCAGCAAGATCTACCGCACGGCCGACGGGCCGGTCCACGCGCTATCTGGGTTAAGCATGGACGTGGGGCAGGGCGAGTTCGTCGCGGTCCGTGGACCCAGCGGCTGCGGCAAGTCCACGCTGTTGATGATCGCCGGCGGGCTGGGTATGCCGACCTCGGGCCGCGTAGTGGTCGCCGGCGAGGACCTGCCGGCGATCTCCTCGGCCGCCCGGGCAAGGTTCCGCGCCCGGCGGATCGGGTTCGTCTTCCAAATGTTCCATCTGCTGCCCTATCTGACCGTGTTGGAGAACGTGACGGCAGCCATCACAAAGCCGCGACCGTCGGTCGCGCCCAACGCCACAAAGCCGCGCCCGTCGGTCGCGCCACACCATAAACCCGCCGCAAGGGACCGGGCAACCGAACTCCTGGAAAAATTCCAACTCGCCGACCGGCTCCGACACCGACCGGCCGAACTCAGCGCCGGCGAGTGCCAGCGCGTGGCCATCGCCCGGGCACTGGTCAACCGGCCGCAGCTTATACTGGCCGATGAGCCGACCGGGAACCTTGATCCGGAAAGCGCCGCCACCGTGCTCGACCTTTTGGCCGATTTCCATCGCCAGGGCGGCACCGTCCTGCTGGTCACCCACCAGGAGCGTGCCGCCGGCTATGCCGAGCGAACCATCCTGCTGCGAGCCGGCTCGATCGCGGGGACACAATAGCCGTCGCGGGTACACAATAGCCGGGACGCAACGCGTCGCGGGAATGCACCCGCGGGGCGTTGCCCCCCGGCTATCGCTGAAGTGTTACCCAATTCTTAAAACCAAGTTGTTCAAGGTGCAACGGCACCCCCCCCTACGGTAGTGTAATGCCCGGACAGCAGGAAGACTTCCTGCCCGTTGGCCTTGCCAATCCGGGCCATCTGGGTTAGGTATGTATAAGGGCATTCGGCCGATCCGGAAGGTGGAGTGGAAATGCCATGGCCGACGAAAAGACCAACAACGAACAAGAAACCAACGACCAGAAACGCATTCTGCTGGTCGACGACGACCGCGAGATCGTCGAGTCGATGCAGGTTGCCCTGGAGGCCGGCGGCTACAAAATCCTGGTCGCCCGCGACGGCAACCAGGGCCTGGCAATGGCCGAGCGCGATGACCCCGACCTGGTGATCCTCGACATGATGATGCCCAAGCGGAGCGGTTTCCTGGTGCTGGAGAAACTCCGCCGCACGCGCCGCATACCGCTGCGGGTGATCATGATCACGGCCAACGAGGGCAGCCGTCACAAGGCATACGCCAAGATGCTCGGCGTAGACGACTACATCCGCAAGCCGTTCACCATGGACCGGCTGATCGACAGCGTCGATCGCCTGTTGGCGTGATGGGTGGGTAGTCTGTCTATTATGCGTAAGTCACGGTGGTTTGCTAGCACGGCCGGGGCCGAAGGTGAGCGATGCATGCCTCGTGCAGTGCAAAGATGCAAAGATGCCAAGACGCAAAGGATATCTGGTTCCTCCGGCTGAAGCGCGCGGTCGTGGAGTTTTGGCGGCAGGCCCGGGGGCGGGGATATTTGCCAAAACTCATCCCCGGCGCGCCGGGGCGTGAAACACATCAGTGGGAATTGTTGGGCCGGTGAAGCATACGTCCATAAGCACCAACAATTCACAAAACCCCGGGAAAACGCCACTTGCAGGTGAACGTACATTCGTTCCTGGCACCTACTTCTACTTCTTCGCAGATGAAGTCGCCGCGCTGGGCTTGGTAGTGCTTCTACCCGGTCTGTTCGTCCTCAATCAATAGGAATCAAGCAGCCGTTCGAAGCCCGCTTGCTCGAAGTGGTGATCCGTAGTAAATGCCCGCTGGATGCCACGTTCGCTCATCACGGCGAAACTGGCACAGTCAGTGACACCCCACTCCTTGTCGGGCCTTTGCCGGAATAGTTGCCAAGCCGACGCCTCAACGTCAGGCGTCACCTGGATGAGTTCGACCCTGGTTGAATTGCGGAACCGATCGTAAAGTTTCAACGCTAAAGGCCGCTGGTGGATACGTGAAAGGCCATCACCCAGTTCAATGAGAACGAGTGAAGTTGTAACAAGGGGGACATCTGTAGCGATCAATTGTTGCCAGACAGATTCCGCGCGAATGTGCCACTCGTCATCCGTGTTGACAACAGCAACGAGCCCAGACGTATCGAGAAAGACTGAACTCACGGCTCACGCCTACCAAAACGATAATCGTCGAAGTGCTTTGCTAGATCCGGAATCCCGGTAGCTGATCGAATTCCTTCGAGAGGATCAAGCTTACCTCGGTTTTCCCCACCGTCCTCCTTCGCCACGGTGACCGGCTGCAAGGTAACCTGAACGCGCTGGTGCTCGCCGAGGTCCAACTTCTCCAACGGTCTCAGGACGCCGTTTTCGTAAATGGCTTCAATCGCGCGAGGCATCGAGTACTCCAATTCTTCAAGACCATCGTTGGCATGCTAATACACAAATGTCACGTCACGTTTCGGAATATAGACTATCACAGGACTGGCTATCCCCTGATCTTTGGCCGCACCCATCACCTCTACAGGATCATCCCCCCCAAGCTGCCACCTCGTGATCGGTCAAGGACCGCAAAGCAACATACTTCCCATCATACTTATCATCATCGTCGGCGACCAAAACCTGTTCAGCCATAGCTGCATACTCCTATTATTGATCAAACCACCCAATTATACATCGCTCGGCAAGATCAGGAAACCCCCGAGTCCCGAGCCCCGAATCCCTAGTCTCTACTTCTTCGGACTCCCCCCGGCCACGGTCAGCACCAGCGTGACCGGCGTGCCGCGCGGTGGGATTGCCTTGCTGTTGGCTTTGAACAGCAGTGCGTCGTTTGCCTGGCTGCTTTCGATGGGCAGGTCGAGCATGGCGGTGGCGAAGTTCGATACGCAGATGAAGTCGCCGCCCTCGGCCTGGTAGTGCTTTTGCCCGGTGTCCTCGTCCTCCCAGAAGCCGCTGCCGGCGAACACCCAAGGGTGGGCCATCGGCTTTTGGGTCTCGATGTCGAGTATCCAGTCTTGCGCCCGGGCGGTCTGGCGCTGGCCGTTATCGTCTTTCCAGGCGACTGTGACTTCGATTTCGGTGCCCTTTGCGGGTACATACTTGGGGTCGAACTGGACGGGATTGCCCACCTCAGCCCCTACCGCCAACAGCCCGGCGTGGACGGTGGCCGCCTTGACATCGACGCTGACGATGGCTTCGTGTTCCTTGGTGTCTTTCAGGCATGCGAACAACTCCAGCGGCACCCCGGTCTGGCAGATTTGCCCGACCATGACTACCCGCTTGTTGGCCGCGTCGAGCCAGATGGGCTTGTCCGGGTCGAGCCTTTTGAGGCCTTCAGTATCATCGACCAGTGGTGGTCCGAGGTCGACCGGTTTGTCGGCTTGATCTTCTGCCGGCGGTTCGGGCGCGGGTTCGGGTTCAAGAGCCGGTCCGGTTGCCGGTTCGGGCTCTGGTTCGACGGCGGGTTCGGGCTCGGGCGCCGGTTCCGGTTCAGTGACCGTGACCGGTTCAGCTTCGGCCGCCGGTTCGGTTGCCGGCGGCGATGCGTCCTCGGTGGGCGGCTGGGGCTCGGACGGCCGACAGCCAGCGAAGATCACCACGGCCGCCAGCATCGCGGCAGCCCATACAAGGTGTCTGGCAACGGTCGATTGTCTCATAGTCATTGACCTTTCCGTAGAATGTGGGAAACTGTGAATCCTTAGGATATCCGCTTTTGGTGGTATTATTCAATGGGGATATTGTCGCTATTGAGATACGCACTCGCCAATAGCCGGGGGACAACGTCCCGCGGGCGTGCTTCCGCGACGCGTTGCGTCCCGGCTATTGCTACGCGGGCGTGCCCCCGCGACGCGTTGCGTCCCGGCTATTGCTACACAGTATTGGCATGAAACCAAAACGGCCGACTCCTATGGCCAAACTCTTGCCCGGCAAACCGCCGGCCCTGAACTGGGGCCTGTCTGATGGTCTCGATGCGGCACCCAGGCCGGCCTGGCTGGATCAACTGCTTGCCGGGCAACAGTGGTCCGGTGCGGGATTGGAAAAGGACCTGTTCTCCTGGCTGGGCGAATCGTCGGTCCAGGCGGCCGGGCTGCGATATGCCCTGGAGGCGCTGGCCTGTGCCGAGGCCCTGCCCCGGTTGGCCGCGGTGCTCTCGCCCGAGGTGTGGCGGGCCCTGCTGGAGCATCTGCTCTCGGCGGTCGGCGACGCCCGGGCGATTGACTTGGAAGCCGACCCGTTGGTCCACCAACTTTTGGCCGGCGAGTTGGCCCTGACGTTGGCCCATCTTTTTCCGGAGATTGCACCATGCCGGAAGCTTAAACCGGCGGCCCGGCGCGCACTCTCTTCCGGGCTGCTCAATCTGCTCGACGGCGAAGGATTGCCGCACGGCAGGCATCTTGCGCTGCTGCGTCCGCTGTTGGCGTGTTGGACCCGGTGCCGGGCGATCGGCGAGGAACTCAAGGGCGGATGCTGGTCCGCACCGACCGACGAGCAATACCAGTGGCTGGTGCGTCACGCCCTGCGGCTTATGCGTCACGACGGAACGCACGTGTTTTCCAACGGCTCGGCCGGTGATTTTGGCGCGGAATTGTTCGCGGCGGCCTTGCGGTTCGGCGGCGACGACGATGACCGTGACATCGCCAGGCTGATATTGCCCCCACGAAAGAAGACCGGCAAGAAGAAGGTCCGCCAACCATGCCTGCCCGAGGCGGCAACCCATTCGGAGTGGGCCGCGGTGACCGTGTTGCGGCCCGATTGGGCACGCTCCGGCGAGCGGCTGACAGTCGTGTATCCGGGCAAATCGCTGCGGATGGAGTTAGGCTGCGGCAAGGACGTGCTCTGGTCGGGGCCGTGGGAGTTGGACGTTCGCTTCAACGGCCGGCCGGCCACGCCCGATTCCGACTGGGACGAGGTCTGTTGGGTTTCCGACGATGACGTGGATTACCTGGAGTTGGAGATCGAGCTGAGCGGTGGCTTGCGAGTGCAACGGCAGATGGTGCTTGCCCGGGATGATCGCTTCCTGCTGCTGGCCGACGCGGTGTTGGGCGAGCGGCCGGGTACGATCGAGTACCGGTGCTGCATGCCGCTTTGCCCTGGTGTGTCGTTCGAAGGCGAGCGTGAAACCCGTGAGGGT
>JAUWHT010000044.1 GCA_030605745.1 Pirellulales bacterium
CAACCCAATAGTGTGGTGAACAAGTACTGTACAAGATGCGCGCACGGCGCGCAGAAGTTACAACGATAGACTCTAACCCAATCAAACAACTACTCTACTTAGCCGTTACACCAACCTGCGGAAAATCGGGCTTGCCCGGCGCGTCGGCGCCCGAGCGAATCGGCCACCCAACAATGCGCCGGGCAAGCCCGGCGGCTAAACGGCGTGTTTCAAATCCCAAATCCTCATCCTCTTGCCGTACGACTGACTAGGTACTCAGTCAGCGCCTTGTCGAATTGCATGCTGGTATCCAGAGGCACGTAGTCGATCCGGGCCTGGTGGCACTCGCGGCGGTAGTTCTCGCGGAAGGCATTGATCTCGGCCAGGTAATCGCGGTGGAATGCGGCCGCGTCCAGGGCCAGCCGGCGGTTGTCTTCCGGGTCTTCAAGTTCCACCATGCCGTCGAAGGGGAATGTCGTTTCGGCCTCGTCGAGCACGTGGAAGAGGATAACGTCGTGCCCGGCGTGGCGCAGCCGGTAGAGTGCCTCCAGCACCGGCTCTGGCTCGGCCAGCAGGTCGGAGAAGATCATCACCAGGCTGGCATGGCGGAGCATAGCGGCCACCTGGACGAGGCTGTTGGCGATGTCGGTTTTGCCCTGCGGTTTCAGCTTGGCCAACAGCGAGAGCACGTCGCCGAGCTGCTTGCGCCGGGCCTTCGGCGCCAGGCTGTTGCGAATCTTCTGGTCGAAGCAGAGCAGCCCGACCGGGTCCTGCTGGTGGATCATCAGGTAGCACAGTGCGGCCGCCAGGCAGACGGCATAGTCGAACTTGGTCAACTCCTGGCGATACGTGTAGCCCATCGAGCGGCTCAGGTCCATCACCAGGTACCCGGTGATGTTCGTCTCGGCCTCGAACTTCTTGATGTAGTATTTGTCGGTCTTGGCGTAGACCAGCCAGTCAATGTCCTTTGGGTCGTCGCCCGGCGTGTACTTGCGATGCTCGCTGAACTCGACCGAAAACCCGTGAAACGGACTGGCATGCAGCCCGTGCAAGAAACCCCTTACGATGAACTGGGCGCGCAGGTCCAGCCGCTTGATCTGGTTGATGACTTCGGGCTTGAGGTACTTTTCGGCGCTGGACATAGTTAGTGGTTAGTGGATAGTGGTTAGTGGATAGTTGGGAGGGGGTAGCGATTGTGAAGTCGGGTCACAGGATGGCGTGTGATGTCAACGTTTAGCGGCCGCCGGCACGGCGGCCCACTATCCACTAACCACTATCTACTAACCACTATACTTCGGAATCACCGGTGGTGGTGTTTCGCGGACGAGGCGCTCGATGATGTCTTCGTTGGTCATTCCTTCGGCTTGGGCCTGGAAGTTGGTACAGATGCGATGTCTGAGGACGGGGATGGTGATTTTCTGGACGTCTTCGATGGCCACCGAAAACCGGCCGTCCATTGCGGCCAATGCCTTGCCGCCCTGGATCAGGAATTGTCCGGCCCGTGGGCCCGCACCCCAATCGATCAACTCCCTGACAAACGGCGGCGCCGTGGCGTCCACGGGCCGCGTGGCCCGGACAAGTCGGGCAACGTACTGGACGATATATTCGCTTACGGCCACCTTGCCCACCAGGTTCTGCAAATTGAGGATCGCCTTGCCCGAAAGCACCTTGCGGACCTCGGCCTGCTCGCCGTGGGTGGTGGTGGCCAGGATTTGCTCTTCTTCGTCGGCAGACGGGTAATCGACCTTGATATTGAACATGAAGCGGTCGAGTTGCGCCTCGGGCAGCGGATAGGTTCCTTCCTGCTCGATGGGGTTCTGGGTGGCAATGGTGAAGAAGGGCTCGGGCAGTGGGTAGGTCTCCTGTCCGACCGTTACTTCCCGGTCCTGCCTCGCCTGCAACAGCGCGGCCTGGGTCTTCGGCGGGGTACGGTTGATCTCGTCGGCCAGCAGGATGTTGGTGAAGATCGGGCCACCCACAAAACGGAAATCCCGCCGCCCACGCTCGTCCTCCTCCAGCACGTTCGTGCCCGTGATGTCCGACGGCATCAGATCGGGCGTAAACTGAATCCGCTTGAACCGGATGTCCAAAATCCGCGCCAGCGTGCTGACCATCAGTGTCTTGGCCAGCCCGGGCACACCCACCAGCAGGCAGTGTCCCCGCGTGAAAACGGCGGCGAAGATTTGCTCGATCACCTCCGCCTGGCCGACGATGACCTTCTGCAATTCGTCCTGCATGAGTTGCCGGTGCTGGCTGAACTCCTGCAGGACGTCGCCCAGATTGCGAGGCTTGGTGGTCAAGGTAAGTCCTCATTTCTCATACTCGATGACGAGTTCGGCGGGCTTGCCGCTCTCGCGAGCCGTGTAGGTTGCGGAGTCGTAGGTTGTGGGTTTGATGACGAGGCTCAACTCGGTCATTCCCTCGAGCGAGAGCTCCAGCGGGAGTTCGACTACCTGGTGCTTGCTCACGCGGCCGATCCTCGAGAGCACTTGACCCGGCAACGGCCGATTCTTGTAGGTAATCTCCTTCTCACTCCAGGGCTTCCTAGCAAGACAAACTTGCCCCGAATCATCCGACGGGTTGCCGGCGTTATAGAGGCGCAGCACGGCTGAGAGCGGCTTGCCCGGCACGTCGAGTCGGAATTTCAGATATGCAATATGATGGTTCCAATCGCACCCGACCCCGCGGTAATCGTCCACCACCAGTGTCTCGGCATCGCCCACGTTGCGATCGGCGAATTCCTTCGCAACGTGGGCGTCCTCCACCGCCTTCAGAACGACCCGGCCAAGGGTAGGCAGGTATTCGACGTCGGCCTGTCGCTCCAGTTCAAGCCCGCCGTCGTGTCGCACAAGCTTGACTGCGACGGGATACTTGCCTCTGGGGACCTTTTTGGCGACAGCAGCCTTCAGCGTAATCTTGGTTTTGTCCCCCAGGGCCAGTTTAACCGGTGTTTCGATCGGTGTGACCGTGAAATTCCCGGGCGCCTCGACACGCAGCACGCCAACGAATTCCCGGTCCGTGTGGTTCGCAATGCACACATCCTCGTGCCCTTCCGGCACGGTGTCTCCGAGCCGGAAGGACGGCACGGTCAAGCCGAGGCTCAGCACCTGTTCCCGCTGGACTTCGATGCCTTGGAGGATCGGCAATTGCTCCCGAGTCGGCTTCGGGGCCTTGTGGACAAACTCGATGGTCAGTTTATCGTTCACATCGATGCCCTTAAACTCCTTGATGATCGCCTTGTTCTGACCCCCGGCTTCCTTGACGACATCGAATTTCTCGGCTACGACCTTGTCCTGGAGTTTGATGTCGAACACGCGCACCCCGGACGTTTCCTGCTCGAGGTCGGCCAGTGCGAGCCGAACCGTGTACCGCGCGGCCCCGTCCGAAGGGCCGACCAACGGCACGACGCACCGCTTCAACCCGCGGACGCCGGAGGCGAACACCCAGGGCTTGTCTGTTCCCTGGATATCCAGGAAATCCAGATTGTGTTTGAAGTAGCCCCCGCCCGGCAGCAACGAAGTAGACACGGTAAGGCTAGTGTAACCAAGGACAAGGGGCCACTCGCGGGTTCGCGGGTAGCCGAGCCAGAGGGTCCCAGCTTTGTCTTTCCTGTCGCCCGGCGCGCCCAAGTTCAGCGCGAGGTGTTTGACAGGTGTCATCGCCCCGGCGGCGCTGTACCACCCCCAGGCCCGATTGTGCTGCCTGTGTTTGAAAGCAACCGTACACAGGTTTGGAAATTGGCACGTGCATCCGGTGGCGGCCACTGGAAACAGGAGCAGCCCGTTGGCAGGAATGAAATTGATCCAGCAGCCCGGACGCTGGGAGCTGAAATGCATCGTTCCGTAGTCGTTCACCAGATCGTAGTAGCCAAGGCACCAGGAGCGAAAGAACATGGTATGTGGCGAGGCGGCCGGACATCCGCAGTGGTGGCCGGGCCGCGCAAACTGCCACGGCTCCCGCCGACCCGTGACAGGGTGCACACGCATCTTCTGCTTGCCTGTGTGCAGATCAAAGGCCCAGGGCTCCGCGTGGAACGTATCGCCAATGACCAACGGGCGGACACGGTAGCCGATCCTTTTGGACCACAGCGCCTCCCCACTGTTCGCCGATAGAGCAACGACCCGGCGAGCGTCGAATTGACCCTCGAAGAACTGACGCCAGGCGTGACCATCGGTATAGGTCCCGAAGAAGACCACGACGCCGTTGTGGCAGATCACTGCCGGCACACCCCAGCGGGGCCGCTGCCAGCAGCAGCCGGTGAGGTCCGTGGGCTTCTGCCAGAGCGTCTTGCCGGTGCGGGCATCGAGCGCGACGACCATGCGCACGACGGCCATCTTCAACTGCTTCTCAGCTTCGGCCTGCTCGGCGCCCTTCAGCCGCTCGATCGCCACGATCCTATCCTTGAGTGCCTCCTGGCGCTGCTCGTCGCTCATTCTGCTGTCGGAGAAGAACACCCGTCCGCCGTCGATAGCGATCTCCGTGTTGCGGATGCCCTTGCACTCGTGCACCCAGCAATGTTTTCCGGTGTCGATGTCCACGGCGAAGAGGCGGTCGCCGACGCTGCCGTAGAGAAGCTTGCCCACGCAGGCGACGTATTTCCAACTCCCGCTGCCGGCCTTCGGCGGCAGGCCGTAGGTCGCCGTGGTGCGCCCGGTGGCCGCGTCCAGCCGGAGGCACTTGTCGCCGACGGCGACGAAGAGGCTGTCGGCATTGGCTGCGAGGTTGCTTGCCTGCGAGGAAGCGCCTGCTCGGTTTGCCCCGCGGATCTTCCTCTCCCAGAGTTTGAGCCCGTTGTATGCGTCGTGGGCCATGACGACGTCTCTGCCTTGCAGAAAGAGCCGGCCGCCCGTCGAGAGCGGGCCCATTGCACGGCGGTGGCGATCAATCGTGTTGGTCGGCGGCAACTCGCCAAACCAGAGCACGCCGAGAGGGCACTTCACAAGTTGGTCGTCGCCGCACGTGGTGTTGCCGGGATCGGCGTATTGGTGGGTCCAGCTACCCGCCCCTGGGAGCGGCCCGCGAGTGAACCTCAGCCACACGCCGTCGTCTTCGGTTACCTTGGCGCCTTTGATCCCCGCCGTGGCGAGCCAACGTTGAAGCACCGGTGGTTGGAGCGGCTTCACATGCCCCTTAGCTTGGGCCGGTTGGCCGATCGAGATCACGCCACCCAAAGGCCTCAGCATGCGCAGCGCTTCGGCGGCGTCACCGGGTGGCTCGCCGGAGATCAGCGCACTCTCGGATACGATCAGGTTCGCGAAATAGTCGGAGTACGGAACTCGTGACAGATCACTCTGCTCGATAGAGACTCGTGCTCCGTAGAGTCCCGCGGCATCCAGCGCCTTGCGTGCGGCCTCAACCTTCTGCCTATCGGGCTCCACGCCATAGATTCTCAGTTCCGTCCGCTTGGCCAACTCGAAGGCAAGCCGGCCTGTTTCGCAACCCAGCACGAGGCAGTAGCCCTTCTTGATCCCCGTCGTTCGGACGATATGCTCGGCCGCCGCCTCGAAAACTGGCGTCAACTCGTCGCGAGGATAGGGGGACGGATTGGCCGGTTCTTGCACCGGGCCGACCTGCTCGGATTCCGCCGGTCCGAAGCAGTAAATCGCCCCGGTGTCGGTGCTCACGAACAGCCGCCCGGCGGCCACGGCCAGACCCTTCGCCTTGCCGTCCACCTTGGCTGTCCACGGTTGCTCGCCAGTGGCCGCGTCAATTGCGACGACTTGGTCCTCTCCCCCTCCGAACAGGGTGCCGCCCGCGAGGATCAGCGCGTGCGGGCACTGCACCGCACGGCGCCACTTGGTGCATGCCGCGATGTCGGCTTCGGCTTTCTTGCACTCATCGAGGTCCGAATTCTCTTCTTCCACCACCTTGGCCAGCTCCTCTTCAGCGGACGCAAGCGCCTTGGTGTCGGTCTGGAGCTTGTCGCCGAGGTCACCCCGGCGCTTCTTCAGAGCGGCAACCTGCTCGTCCGCCTGTTCGCCCTTCTTTGCCAACTCGTTGATTTGCCGGTCGAGTTTTTTCAATATTTCCTGGCCCCGCTCCACGGCGTTCTTCAAGGAATGCACTTTCCTTCTCGCGGCAGGCCCGGGATGGTAGTGTAGGCTCGTAAACCGCTTCCAGTACGGCGCTCGGCGGCGAAGGCTCGGCTCGGCATAACTCTTGCGGTCCAGGGCCATCATCTCGCGTTCGGTGGCCATGTATGAGAAGCCCCGCGAGACGACAAGCTGCCGTCCTTTGAACCAGGCGAATCGGGCGCCTGACTTCTGATCGTATCCGAGTATCCCCCGCGTGCCGGTGAAGAGATGATCGTCGGTGAGCAAGGCGTAGGCGCCGACAGCCGTGCGGTCCCAGAGCGTCTGGTGCAGTAAGCGGCCATTCTCGCGATCGAAAAAGGCGGGCGAGAGCCGCCCCATGGGCACGTACAGCCTCTTCTTGGAGGCAAGCAGGTAGCCCTGTGGTGAGAACCAGGTGAACGGCGCGGCGCCGCTGCACGCGTCGTTGCGCCAGATAAGCTGCCCGTCCTCTGCGCACACTGCGTAGAGATAGACTCCCTCGGAAGGGAAAACGCCTGCGCCGAAGTAGGCGATCCCGTCGTCCACCAGCACGCCGGTCCGCAAAGGCCATAGCGAGATCATCTTACCGTGTCCGAGCACCTTCTGGTCGCTTGGCCCGGCGCGGATATTCCAGACCATCTTGCCGTCGCTTGCCCGGAGGCAGTAGGCGAACCCGTCGTCGGACCCGACGTACAGGCGATCCTTCCACACCGTCGGCGCCAGCCGGACCGGCCCGCCGGTCAGCGCGGTCCAGCGGACCTTGCCCGTCGCTCGATCGAGCGAGTACACCTTGCCGTTGGCAGACGAGCCGAAGTACACGGCCTGACCGGCCATAGTCACGTGGAACACGTCGTCGAAGTGCACGCGCCGCCCCTCCACGATGCCCTGCACCGAGGGCGTAGGCTTGGGATCACCCCAGGCCGGCTTAGGCGCGTGCCGCGGCTTGAACACCCAACATTGGGACAACGGCAGCTTCAGTTGCTCCGCCGTTACGCCGCTTCGCGCGATATCGTGCCGATACGTTGGCCAGTCCTCGGCACGCGAGAGACCTCCCAGGGTCAGAAAGACCACCGAACAAGCGAGCATTGCGAAACACCAGAGTCTCATGAAATTTTCCTCCTACATTCGTTTGGTAGGAACTGCCTGTTTTGGTGGTCCCTCGCCACCTAGCGGAAGACCGATTGCATCATGTGTTTCTCCATAGGTGATGGGGTTTGGCGGCATCGGTCTTGAACGGCAGCGTCACCTTCTGGCCGGAGCCGGCCGACTGGTAGGCGGCAAAGATCGCCTCCAACACCGCCCGGCCGTCCTCGCCCGTCACCAGAGGTCGCTTGTCGTGCTTC
>JAUWHT010000255.1 GCA_030605745.1 Pirellulales bacterium
CCCAACCCTGGGGGCGGTGCCACGTCGGGGTCGTCGGACCGCAACTGTCCGAACAGGTCCTTATCCGGCGCCAGGATCGGTGACTCGGCAATTCCGAGCGGATCTCTGACGGTCGTCATTTCCGCCCGATCCGGCAGCGAGTTAACCGAGCTGTCAATGGCCCTGGATCCCGCGGCCAGGTAGAAGTTCCCGTGTGTGCTATCAACAAACAGCGGCTCATCGTACGCCAGGTCCAGGTAGAACTCGCCCAGATCGCCGGTGTTGGTATTCTGGATGTTGTGCTGGTAGGCTATGGCTCCGACGATCGTCGATCCGCAAGTGCCGTCGATGGAAATGCCGGTATTCAGTCCGGCGACGATGTTGTTCAGCAGCGTGGGGCTGGCGTTCTCGGTGACCAGGATGCCTGTGCCCACCGACTGCTGGCTGCCGTAGATTGTGTTGTTCACCAGCCGACCGAACGGCACCGAGGCTATTGGAGTCCCGTCGGGGTTGGCGTCGCCGCTGAAGTGGATCCCGCCGCTGCCGCCCAGCGCGATCAGGTTGTTCTCGATCACCACGCTGGGCACCAGGCGCTCCTGGTTGACTTCGCGCAGCGGCCGAACCGGGCTGGGATGGGCCAGGTTGGCATCGGTGTCACGCTGGCCGGCGTCGACCACAATGCCGAACTCGGCCGAGTTGAAGATCTGGTTGGCCTCGATGATGACCTGGCCCTGATCACGATCGTGGTTCCCATCGCCCAAGCCACGCACGGGGACCGGAATGATGAACATGCCCATAGGAATCAATATGATCTCCAGCTCACCGAACCGGTCGTAATCGATGTCTGCGACGTCGGCCGCGTCGAACAGATCGACCCGCTCGCTGGTCTCGATCGAGGAGGCCGTGACGCTGAGGCTGGTGGTTGCGTTGATCACTTCGGCGATCATGCCACCGATCTCGGCGGCGGTTTCCAAGCCGGTGTAGACGATCGGTACGCCAGTTCCGATTTGCGCAAGCCCGTCGAGCACGAACTCGAACTCAACCACGTTCAACCCGTCGTTGATCGTGAACGTATCGCCATGGTCGATGTCAACGTCTCCGCTATCGTCGGTCGGAACCACCAACGTAAATGCCTCTGCGTGCCGGTCGTTGGTATCGAACGACCGCACCAAGAACAATTCCTCCGGGTCTATCGAATCGAATACCCCATATTCGGCCCCGGTGCGAATCTCTAGTTGATAATGGCCTACGGTCGTAACCGGCCAATCGACTTCCAAGGGAACGAACGTGGTACCAGGCGTCGCACCGGTGACCATATCGCCATGTTCGGCGAAACCGACAATGATGTCGTCGATGTAGAACCCTTCATAACGGTTGTCTTGGCCGCGCCGGAAGTTGTGGAAACGGTCGTAGGTAGGCGGAGGGTCCGGGTGGTCGCCACGCAAGTAATCCGAGTACGCAAGCGGACCGGCATCGACCACCACGTGGCCGATTATGTGAAGCAGGCTTTCGTCCAGCTTCACGGAGGTGTACAGACCGGGAACGTCCGTGCCGGTGGTGAAGACGCTGTCCATCACCGTGGCCATCGCCTCTGCCACCTCATCGGCGGTCATCTCGATGGTAATCGGAACCGGGACGCTGCCGGGCTCGACGCCGATTCCGTTGCCTTCGAGGCCGACTGCGTTAAGCGGCGAAGACAATGTTACGTTCACTGCCCCCTCGAGGCTGACGCGGTGCTGGTAGACTACCGGTGTGACGTTCAGACCGCTGCCAGTAACTGCGTTGGTAATCAATTGGGCAACGTCAAGCGGATTGTCGAGCGGGCCGATCACGATCGGTACGTTGCCGGGCGTGACACCGTCGGCGGCCGTGTCGAACTCGAAGGTCACAGGGAGGTTGATCCCGTCATCGACCGAGAACCACTCGCCGTCCGGGATCGCCACCACTCCCGCCCCGGAAGGCGCCACCAGCACGGCACCCAACTCGAACTCGAACGTGTACGTGGCGGTGCCGTCGAGGGTGCTGACGATGAATTGCTCGGCGTCGTACAGTTCCCAGCCGGGCAAGGCCGTCAGATAAGCGCCGGTGAGCATACCCGTGTCGAAACCATCCCCGACGTGCATGTCGCTAGCGGTGCTGAAATCGAACCGCAACCGAACGTTCTCCATTCCGGCGTATTCGCTGATGTCGATCCGTACCTGACGCCACTGGCCGTTACCGTCGTACATCGGCATGGCCGTGTCCTCGATGTAATCGTCGTGCAAGTCAGTGTTGGTCGCGGCCAGCTTCCAATTGGCCCCGTCGGCGGTGACGTATACCCTGGCGGAGTCGAATATTGTGGAATCGTCGGACTCCAGGAAGTAGTTGACGTAAACGGTCGGCCGGTCGGCCCAATCGTATCCGACCAGGCTGAACGGATCGGTACTCAGGCTTCCATAAGCGCCGCCCGGCATGTCGTACGACTGGTACACTTCGGCGTTGTGGTGGTAGTAATCCGTGGCGCCAGGCTGGTGTTCTTTGTACAGGTCGGTTGTTGGGTCTTCCAGGCCGAAGTAGAAGCTGAGGTCGCCATCGATTGGGTATTCGTCATTCGGCAGCGGCACTCGGCTATAATCGTAGGTCGTATTGACCCCGTGGCCCGTATCGTTCCATCGCCGTTCGGTCTTGTGCCAGAGGTTGTAGTCGATGTTGGAGAAGTCCACGCCGGCGACGCCCATCAGCGGAGTCCCAGTGACGTTATGGGTGAGTTGGACGTGGCTTTCCCCGTCAAGGAAGATCGGCTGTAAGCCGCCGCCGGTATTGAAGGCATAGAGCACCCCGCCGGCGTCGGTAGCGAACAGCATATTGGCATAGTAGGTGTTTTCCACGGTGGGCGGTCCGGCGGCCAGGCCGCTGAACTCGATTCCCGCCGTCCCGGAAGTAATGGTGGTGATGTATCGCAGGCGTGCCCCGACGCCGGTCGGCACCACCGTATTCGGGCCCTCGTACCCGGTGGCTTCGTCCCCGAGCGGGAAGGGCCGCAGGGCGTACGAATCGTAGTTGACGACCTCGTACAGCCCGCCCGCATCGCTAACGGCATACAGCGTGCCGCCGATAAAGGCCATGCCCGTAATGTCTCCGCCCGGGCCGTCGCCCTCGACCAGAAGCGGCGGGTCGACGGCTATGCTTTGCAGGTGGTCGAGCAACACGGCATTGCCGGCGGGGGTTGCCGTGGCGGCGAAGCCGGCAGCGTTGATGGCCGCTGCAATGGCATTGACCAGGACCTGGCTGTCGTCATTGGCGTGGAAGGGGACGGGAATGTCTGAGGTGATGCCGTGCCCGCTTCCCGCAACGTGGGTGAAGGAAGGCACGCCGGCAAAATTGAACGCGATCGCGTGGTAGAAGGTCAATCGGTCGCCCAGCGAACCACCGTCTTCCCGGTCGGCGTAGCCTGCGTCGATCAGCGGCAGAGTCGCCTCCACGACGTTAACGATTTCCGCTCCGAAGGCAGGCTGCGAACTCGTTTCTTCAAACTCGACGGCGACATTCGTACCAGTCACCCCGTACCACCCCTCGGTGAAAATGGAATAAGGAAGAGGACTGGGGATGTCCACGTCGTCGTCACTGACCAGGGAGATACGACTTGGCTGGCTGTTGTCCATGCTGGCAACCACCTCGAACCCCTGGGCATTGATCGCGTCGACCACCGCTTCGGCCACGTCTTGGACCGAGTCACCCGCACCAAACTCAACTGCCACGTTGCCGCCCGAGGTAGTGCTGTCGTTGTCAAACTCGAAAGTTACATCGGCGCCTTCGGTGTCTTCGATGGTGAACGTATCTCCGTCGGTCAACGTGCCGCCGTGGCCCACGATAAGCACCGGACCGCTGTCGAACTCGAAGGTCACGGCCCCGGTGCCGTCGTCAAGCGTGAAGGTCTCGCCGTCGCGGACCGCCAGCGGACCGGTCGGGTCCATGTTCACGTCGGCCCCGCAGTCGAACTCGAAGACCAGCGTCACGCCGTTTTCGTCGACAATGGTGAACGTCATCCCGTCCAGCACGTCGCCCGGATCGTCGAACGGATCGCCGATCGTGTCGGTGGCGTCCGGTGGGATAATTGTGGGGCTGGTCAGCAGCCGGGCCAGGGGAACGATGTTGGTAGGCAGCCGCGGGCTGCCGTCGCTGTCTTCATGGTCGATCGCGTTGCCGTCGCGATCGAAGTGGTACAGCAGGTTCGTGGTGTACAGCACCCCGGCCCCGGGCAGCCGGTTTCCTACCGCGTAGACACGTTGCCGCACGGCGTTCGGCTCATGGGCCAGGGCCTCGAAATCAACGCCCGAGTTCTGCTCGACCAGGTTGCCGTCGAGGTCAAGCTCGTAGGTGATGATCCCGTCGTGCTGGTTGTGCAGTAATATCTTGGCGTCGCCCGTGTCAAACCGGCGGTACTGGCCGGCAGTAGTGGTCCAGTCGACGTCCGGCCAGGTGCCGTGCCGGGTGAAGGTGAATAGCTGCCCGTCGCTGCGCATGGCTATGTCGCCGTACGAGAGCAGCGGGTTGGTGACAGTATCGGGGAGGAAGTTTCTCCCGGTATCGGTTACGTCGGTCTCATACGCGCCGGTGAACGGATCAACCGTGAACAGGTCATTATCCGTGTTCACGTACAATACCACATCGCCCAAGTGGAACGGATTGGCGTGCAGGTTCAGCGACTGGGTCCCCTCGTTCTCCTCGTAGAATATCTTCGACAGGTCGGTTGCCTCGATATGGTCCTCGGCAATGCGTCTGATCGAGTTGACCGGCTCGCGACGCAACAACGCTTGATCGTCCAGCGCTCCGGGGTACATCCCTTGCCCGGTAACGGCAACGTAGTAGGTCACGTTGTTGCCGGCCGGCAGGTAGGCGGAGCCGATGTATGGGTCGTGCTTACCGACCGAACCGCGTAACAGGTCGGCCATATCCGCGCCTTCCAGCGGGCGAGGCTGGTCGTCGGTAATGTTGGAATCGCCGCCGATCAGGATCAGCTTACCCGTCGCGTCGAAGACCCAGATGATTGCGTCTGGCCGGCCCATGCCGTCGGCGTAGTCGATGTCGAATATAGTGGCCCAGTTCGTCTCAGTCTTGTCGAGACAGCAAAGGGTCTGGATTTTCACCGGGTCCACCTCGAACTTGTACCAGTCGACGTCTTCCTCCGAACCGAGATATCCGCTGACACCGATGGCGCTTTGGTCGGACGCAAGGAGATTCCCGATGTTCTGAGCGGTGGCGAAGGTATCGTTGCCCTCGACCTCGGTCGTTTCGCCCGTCAGCGGCGAGTGGTTCAGCATCCCCAGCGCCTCGATCCCGTTGGTGGCGTAATGGATGCTGGCATGTCGGACGGTCGAGCCGGGGAACTCCTGCATCTCGCGCAGCCGCAGTTGCAACTGGTACAAGCCCCTGGTCCGGTCGGGTCGGGTAAGAGACATTGTGGTGGCGCCCGGGTTCAACTCGGCGTCCATCCCGTCGATATTCACGTTTTCCTTCGAGTCGATCCCCGCGGTCAGGTCCAAGCCCGGGGTGGAGTGGGCCTTGTTGATGGCATCCACTATCGCCTGTGCGATCTCGTCGCTAGTGTCATCCTCATGGAAAGCGATTTCGACCGCCTCCGCGTTGGCGAGTTCCCCAGGGGCGCCGGAATTGAACTCGAAGGACACCTCGTTGATACCGTCGCTCAAGGTGATACCGTCGCTCAAGGTGAACCAATCCTCGTCCTGTATCTGCGAGCCGTCCGGGACGTTCTCCAACCGCCGAGACTCACCGCTCCGCACCCGCACGTAGTACGGCCTGGTCTGTCCCTCGGGTCCGGGCAACACCAGTCGCATCCCGGCCTCCCGGGCGTTCTGCGTGTAGTAGTCCTTGATCTCCCACGCATCGCGGTCCATCGTCCGCCGGGTAACCATGTAGGAGTCGTCGTCGACCAGCTCGTCCTCCGAGTTGTCCGAGCGGACCAGCACGTTCCCGTTGGCGTCGATCAGTTCGATGACCGTATCCAGCGCGTATCTCGAGCGGTCGATGTCCAGCCATATCTCGGTGCCCGCCTTGGCGTTGAAGGTGTAGACGTCCACGTCGGCGGTGTCGTCGAAGCGGATGGCGCCGTGGACCTCGAAGCCCAGCCGCAGGTTCTCGTCACCGGCCTTTTCTCTCGGTCCCAGGTCGCCGATGTACTGGGCCGTCAGCGGACTGCCGTTGGGGTCCTCGTCGGTCCCGTAGGGCTCTTCCAACTCGTTGATTACCGCGACGTTGCGGTCATTGCTGTAAGGCTCCAGCCTCACGCTCCGCCACGCGCCGGGCTGTGGAATATCCACACGGTTGTCCGTGTCGTTTTGCGGCTCGCCGAACGGATCCAGGCCAGCGCCAAAACTGTCGTCGGCCAGCGCGGTCAATATCACCGGGTATCCCGGGGTGCCGATGATCTGGAGCGTTCCGCCGATCCGATCGTCGATTTCCTGCGTTGTGCCGACGGCCGTGAAGCCGGCATCGTTGCCGAGGAGCTTTACGACCAGGCTTTCGGTCGCGCTGCTTTGCAGGCGCAATCCGCTGTAGGTATGGTGATTGGGCACGACGATTTCATCCTGCACCACGTGCACGATATCGGTGTCGTCCCAAATGACCTCGGTAGTAAGCGTGCCGCCGCGGACTATCATGCCGTTGATGTCGTTCCCACCCAACCGGTTTCCGCGAAGCAGTGGGCCATAGTTGTGGTCGTACCGCTCGATAGTGTCGACCCGGCCGGTGCTGCGTCCCCAGTCGGGAACAGCGGTCGAGTTGAGCGCATTGACGTTGATGTTGACCACCGGTCCGGCGTTGTCGCGGAAGATGTTGCCCACTATCACCGGCTGCGCGCCGCGGACGAAGACCGTTGAGGCGCTGGTCGGGGGCCGTCCGTTCCGGGCGCCGCTGCCGCCGGGGGCATTGTCTTCCAGCGTGCTGTTGGCCACGCGAACGAAGGCCTGGTGTATCTCGATCGGGTTGAACCGGGCGAACCCGCCCTCGATGCTGGTGGTTCCGCCGGCATGGGCGATCACAGCATGGTCGAGGCTTCCGCGGGCAACCGGCCCGAAGTACAGTCCGGCCCAATCGCCGGCGTTCGGCCCGACGTCGGCCGGATCCTCGACCGTGGCGAACGTACCACCCGCCCCGTAGCGGGCATCCAGAAGCGACACCATCACCACCGGATGGCCGACCGTTCCCTCGGCGATCAACTGGGCGCCTATCTCGGTCTCGATCCGCGACCCGTCGAGCTTGACGACCACACCCGGGTCGATAGCCAACCGGGCATTGGTTCGGGCCGTCACCAGGCCCGTATCGGCGTCAAAGATCGGTCCGCCCGGGTTGCCGTCGATTACCAGGTTCTCGGACACCACGTGGACAATGTCCGTGTCGTCGAACCGGGCGGTCACCTCCAACTCGTCCAGCGGTTTGCCGGCCTCGGTGCGAATCCGCACGAAGATGCCGTTGACTGTGTTTTGCAGCAGCCGGTTGCCGTGGATGTCGGGCCCCACCCGATCATAGTCGGCCGTGTACGTGTCGCTTTGGAACTTCGTATCCAGGAAACTGTTCGGATCGGCCGACATGGCCGCATCGGCACTGGTGGTGATTACGTTGAACGAAAGGGTGGGTCGTGCCTCGACCAGGTGGATCGGGTTGTAGGTGCCGAGGATCGAATCGACCAGCACCTCGCCGCCGCCGTATGTGATCTGGGCATGGTTGACGTAGTTCAGAAAGATCCCTTCGTCTTCCAGGATCATCCGGCTGCCGTAGGCCCGATCCAGGTCATTGCGCATCACCAGGCCGCCCCAATCGCCCTCGTATGGCACAGTGGTCCGCTCCGGCTCGGTGTCGAGGCCGATCAGCTCGTCGTGGTACGAGGTGAAGTAAACGCTGTGCTCGGGCGTGCCCAACACCTGCACGTGTCCCAGGCTGCGGTCGATCTCCATGGCCGAGCTACCCGCGTCGATGTTGGCCGCGCGGAGCTTAAATATCGCGTCGGCGTCGATCATCACCGTGACTCCTTGCGGAATCTCCAGCCTCCAGCCATCGTCCAACTCATTGCCGAGCAGGCCGAAACCGATTTCGTAGGCGAAGTTGTCGCGTACCGTGTTCAGGGCCCCGTCATCGCCGGAATTGCCTACGATCCGCACGATGTCGCCGGGATCTGCATTCGCGAAGGCTATGTCAATGTCGGTGTACGGATCCTCGAGCGTACCCGACCCCGGAGGCGCCTCGAATTCGGGGTCATGCGGGTCTTTGCCAGCCTCGATGGCCTGCTTCCAGAGGAGACCTTGCTCGAGCTTGTCCACAAACAGGGTGTCGTCGAGCGTTTGGGCATTGAACCAGAAGTTGTACACCCCGGCCGGGTACCCGTCCGCATCGCCGTCGAAGAAGGTTCCCGTAGTATCGACCAGGTGCTCGGTTACCTCGGGCGCGAAGTTTACGCGCAGCTCGTAGCCTCCCTGGGTTGTTCCGCCGATGCCCGTGTCTTCGATGATCGGATCGTAATCGGTGTTTCCAGTGCTGGTGACACCGATAAAGTAGGTTCCCGGGCCAAGCTGCAACTCGATGTAGGAATCTTCGCTGTAGTAGTCGTCGTTCCGGGCGATCACCCTGTACCTTGTCTCGAACACACCTCCTTCCACCTCGAACTGGTACTCCTCGAAGAGCGTCAGCACGCTGTCCAACAGGCTGGAATCCTCCAGCCGCTCGGCGATCGTCTCGGCGCTGAACAGGCCGGGCGTATCCAGGGCAAACCGGTAGAGGTCGATGTCGTTGCTGTCCGGTCGCCATATATGTCGGCCGTTGACGATATCGTGATCGCCCGGGAAGACCGGTTCGGCAGATGTCTCGCTAAAATTGTCCGCTACGTTGCCGCCCATGATTGTAATCCGCGGCTGGTCGTAGGCATGGCCGTACCCGAGCACGTGGCCGATCTCGTGCATGGCCACCTGGAACCAGAACCCGCCGTACTCGCTGTTGCCCCAATCCTCGGCGGCGTCCATGATGGCCATGTAGTCTTTGGCGCCAAGTCCGGCAATGCCACCGGGCTCACTGACGGCAAGCGGATTTAGGGCAGCCAAGTCCCCAGTCGCCACGATGAATCCCTCGCTGGTGGTCTCGAAGAACTGGACGCCCAGATAAGTGCCGTACAGTTCGAGGATTTCACGGGTCCGCTGTTTCTGGGCTTCGGTGATCAGGTTAAAGTACCCCCTTCCAAGATCGTCCCGGAAGTTGTACGCCAACGTCGACACGCCGGCCACAGTGTCGGCCGCATCCCAGCCGTCAATGAAGTGAGCCTCGACGATGATGTCGAACGGCAGCTCGCGATGTCCCGGCTCGTCCATTGCGCCGGGCCATTCCAGGTCGTATGGTTTCGCCTCGATGCCGGCGGAAAGGATCACACTCTGGGCCGTCGCCCCGAAGCCCAAGGTTTCCAGGTCTTCGTTCGCCGTCTCGTAGCTGGAACCCGGACCCCCTGGATGCTCATACCATATTCCATCACCACCGAGCACCGGGTCCGGCGTGTGCGTCGAGGTGGTAACGATTTCCTCATACTCGTTGCCGATCCGCAGCCGGAAGTTGCCCGTGCCCAACAACAGGTCGTCCAGGTTCTCCAGGTCGTCGGCAAACGTGAGCACCGCCTTGTTCTCGGCGGCGGAGTAGACCACCGTGGTCGGGTTAATCTCGGCGTCGTCGGCCGGGTCCGCCGGATCATTGATTGCGATAAGCTGATAAAATTCCACCGTCTGGGCCGAACCAACATCCAACTCGTCGTCGTTGAAGTAGACCTCGATCTGGTTGCGGGCCTGCTGAAGCACACCGGCGCCGTCCCGGCTGACCGGCTGGGGTACGACCGCGACCACCTGGGCGCCAAGGTCCAACTCGAACTGGATGACCAGGTCTTCGCCTTCGTTGAACGGGATGCCGAACATGTTCAGGAGTGCGTCGTCTCCGTCGCCGATGATCGTAATCCGGTACAGGTCGTCGGGCAGTGTCTCGGCAAAGCGCACCACGACCTCGCACGGCCGCTCGCCAATGCCGATATAGCCGAACTCAACGTCCACGTCGTTGCCATTGTCGAAGATATCGTCGCCGCCGCTGCGTGTGATCCGGATAGCGTCCAGGGTTGCCGGGTCGATTTCCTGGCCGTCCTCGAAGCGGAAGATGAGTTCCGTCGGGGCGACGTGGAAGATGGCGCCGTCCTCGAGCACGCCGCCCTCGTTGGGAATGATCGCAACCAGGTCCGGACCGACGCTGGCGTCGACCTGTCCGTAGATGGTCAGCTCCCACGAGTTGAAGGTGCCTTCGGCGCCGCCGACGAGGTCCCGAGCGCGCAAGGTCCAATCGCCGGCGGAATACTCTCCCCAATTGCGGACCGTGCTGAACGTCCAGTTGTCGTAGCCCGTGGTACTGAGCGGATCGTCGTGCACTTCGGCCAGGATCGACTCGGTTCCCTGCGGCGAGATGAGCACTACTTCCAGATCACCAAGGTACGCATGATCGGCGTCGAAAGTCACTTCGACGTGCTCGATATTGGTCACATTGCCCGGCATTGCGATGACAGACGTAATTCCGAGGATGTCGTTGTCGGGAATGATCTGGTCAACGGGGATCACACCGGAGGTGGCCGCCGTCTCGGGCAACACGTTTTCCCAGCCGTCGGCCAACTGGACGGCCGCCACCGCGTCGATCGCCCCGAACCCGTACTTGTGGTTGATGTGATACCCGGCGGTGTTGACAGCCCAGTCGGAGTCGGCCGGATCGTTCTGCTCGGCCGATTCGGCCAGGATGTACTGCACGTCGCGCCATGTGAGGTCCGCGTTGGCCTCCAGCATCAGCCCGATCACGCCGGAAACCAGCGGCGTGGCCGATGAGGTCCCGCCGAACCCGTCGGTGTAATCGCCCGGGTCGTAACCAGCGGCGCCCGTCCGGTCGGTCGTCGTGATTCCCACGGTCTCGTTGTTCGAGTACGCGACGGTCATCAGGTTAGCGCCCGGTTCGGAGTAATACGGCTGGATGCCGTTGTGGTCGATCGCGCCGACGGCAATAGTGTATCGGGAGTTGGCATACCCGTCATAATTGGAATTGTCGCCATACTCCAGTCCGTTGCCGCCTGCCCAGGTATAGATGCTCCCTAACCCACCGCGGCCGCTGGTCACACCACCGTCGAGCGCTGCCAAGGTCGCCGGTCCTGGCCCCCAGATCGTGCCAATGTCCGGCGGTCCCCAACTGTTGTTGTAGATGTCGATCTCGTCGTACAAATACGTCAGCGCGGCGGCTTCCTGGGCATCGGTGGTGACGTCTGAAATCAGGCGCAGCCCTGCAAGTTCGGCCCCCGGCGCTGCGCCCGATACGCCGAGCAGGTTACTGCCCTCCGCAGCCGCCACCCCGGCGACCGCCGTGCCGTGATCGTCAAACGGGCCATCGGGAAACGGGTCGAGGTCGTCGTAATTGAAGTCGTAGCTCAGGTCCGAGCGGTACTGGTTGACCAGATCCTCGTGCGTGTACTCCAAGCCGTCGTCAACGATGCCGATGACCACGCCGGCGCCCAATACGGAATTCCAGGCCAACTCGACATTGGCGTCGGCCCCGGCTGTCCCGCCCGTTTGGCCTGTGTTTCTCAAATGCCACTGGTCCGAGAACAGTGGGTCGTTGGGAACCAGTCGAGCTTGCTGTTGGTGGGCGACCAGCGGGTAAAAATACTCTACGGCTTCGGCCGAGCCGAGCGCGTCGGCCGCATCCTGCCACCCTACGGTGGAAAACTGCCACAGAAAACCGTCCGGCAGGTACGGCGCTTCGCCCAACGAATCGGCGCCCAACTCGGCAGCCAACTCTTCCGAAGAAGCGCCTTCGGGAAGACCGACTACCCAACGATCCGTGGCGTCCAGCGCCTGTTCGGTGTAACGACCGAGGTCGGCGGCCCGCTCAATTGCGAGATCCAACTTGTGGCTGAGAAGATAGTTTTCATCCATGCCGGCGGGACTGATGCTTAGGAGCAATCGGTCCTCGAACTGTTCCATTCGCAGGTCGCGTGTTCGTACTGAATTCCAGATCCCCATGAACCAGTCTCCTTCGGATTGGCTGCCTTCTTACTGTAGCTGCACAAGCATTGCCATCCTTACTATTAAAGTAAGACCCAGCAGCCGAGTCAAGGCCCATTTTGCCCAGACCCCATATTTTGCCTCTTCGCCTCTTGGCACGAATCCCGCTTCGCCCGTAGCTTATGCGGGAATCGTAGCTGCAAGTCTTTATACAGCAAGGAGTTGCGGACCAGCCAGAGAGCTGCGCGAAGTCCGTTCAGAAGGAGGTCAGGCCGACGCCGGTTCCTTGGGCATTGCCAGATTTGTGCAGATTCGTGCCAAGATGGGGTGAGCCAGATTGCCCTTCACCCGCAGTAAACCAGAATTTGCCGAACGGCACAAGTGGGCGGCGCCAGACTCGAACTGGCGACTTCTACCGTGTGAGGATAGCGCTCTAACCAACTGAGCTAGCCGCCCGACGAGGGTGTGTGCCACTGCTTCGTCAGAAGCAGTGTTTTTCCGGAAGTTTTTACAGCATCAGCCTTCAATAGTCTCTGGCTTCGGTTCACTTTCCGGGGGTTCGAACTTCGGGGCCGTCGCTTCGTCGTAGTCGTCCATCTCGCCGGGCGAGCTGTCCGTTATCGACGCGGTTGTTGCCGATTCGATCTCGTCCTCGATCCCGTGGATTCCCTTCTTAAACTCGACAATGCCTTTGCCTAGTGAACGGCCCACCTCGGGCAAGCGCTTGCCGAACAGCAACACAGCAATCGCCCCGATGATCAACATCTCCATCGGGCCGGGAGAAAAAAAGGCGAGCAGAACGTTCATTACTCTTCTTCCTCCTTCTTTTTGCCGGCCTCCTCGATTTTTTTGCCGGCATCTTCAACCTCATCTTCGATTCCCTGGACTCCCTTCTTGAATTCAACGATCCCCCGGCCCATCGACCGCATCACACTCGGCAGGCGGTTACCGAACAACAGCAAGACGATCGCTGCAACAATGAACAGTTCCAGCGGCCCGGGTGTAAACCAAGCAAACATAGTCAGACCCTCGTGGGGATCGAGATCAAAGCAAGAGCAACAGAACTACTTATCAATTGTACTAACGTCCCTCGACATGTCAAACACCAGCCCGCGGTCAGCACCCCCAACAATGCGGGGGTTGATGTGTTGTTGTTTAGCCGCCGCGTCCACGCGGCGATTCTTTCCTGGCGTGGACGCCGGGGCTAAACTCTGCCGGAGCAGCGTCCGCGTACAGCGGCAGGAACCGATAGTAGACCTCCAGGCACAGGGCCGCCATTGTGGTGCTGTATATGCGGCCGCCGTAGCAGCCCCAAACCGAGTCCGGGTCCCAGGTGCCGGCCAGCGGCCCGGTCTTCCGCTGGCTGGCGACCAAGGTGCTTCGCAGGGCGTCGTTCCACCGCTGCCAGTGGGTCCCCTGGAGCTGGTACATCCCCAGGGTGGCATAATACCAGTAGTACAGGTTGGTTTTCCCTTCACCGGGCAATTCGCCCAACAGGTAGTCCCCCGCTTCGTTCCCGGACGGATGCTCCCGCGGCAACCCCAGGAATTGCCAGCACACCAGTGCCTCGGCGGTCATCGGGCGGGTGATCTGTTCCTTCGGGCGATAGGAAGCCAGCCCGCCGTGCTTCCCAGCGGACACTGAATGCAAGTAGCGGATCAATCCGTTGCGGGTCTTCTGAGGAATCGGAATACCCGCCAGTTCCGCACTCCTGAGCGCCATCAACTGCCATCCGCACTGGCTCGTATCACCCGGGTCGCCAGGGCTGTAGCGGTACCCGCCGCCGGTCGGATCCTGCGCGGCGACGGTGTAGTCAATAGCTCGGCGAATCGGCTGCTCGAGTCGTTCGTCGCCGGTCATTCCGTAGGCCTCGCTCAGTGCGAAGGCGGCCATCGAATGGCAATACATCGTTGCGTAGGGTGTCGCGCGACCTGCGAGATTTCCGTCGCGGGCCTGAATCCTGAGCAGATATTGCAGCCCCAGGCGGACGGTCTCGCGGTAAGGTCCCTCGCGGTGGGTGTGGCCGGAGGCGAGAAAGCTCAACAGTGCCAGTCCGGTCATGCCGGTATCGGCCTGAATCCCGGCGCCTTGGCGGTCGCGCCCGGCGACGACCAGTTCCCGGCCTGCGCCATGCTCCCCGGCGTCCCATCGCCCGTCGGGCTTTTGGATCGCCGCTAGCCATTTCAGCGCGGCCTTTACGGCCACTTCTGTCTCGGGGGTCGCTCCCTGCTGCTGGGCACGGCGCGTGCGATCGGGGGCCACCCGCAGCTTGTAGATATCTGGCACCGGCCGCTCGCCGGGGCCTTTACGATCCGTGGCACGTTGCGGACGACCGCTCGCGCCGTCCTCAGCATCGGACGGCATCAGCGTCTCCGAGGCTGCGTGCCCCACTGGCGAGAGCCGATCAGCAACCCCGGCCAGCGAAGACGCCGGCTCGGGAGTTGTCGTGGGAGAGGCCAATCGTGGCAAGGGGACCTGCTGCTGGATTAGCGCGACGGGAATCTCTGCGGTGGGCGTCCGGACCGGCGGTGACGGGGTTACGGCCACAACCGCGCGGCGACTGGGCGCCGCCGCGGATGGCACCGTTACCCGCGGGGCCTCGCGGCGTTGGGCTGCGGGCGCCTCAATCTGTTCGGCCGACTTGCTGCCCGGACTGGCCCGGCCCGTCGGCCCGTCAACCGGCCGCACCTTCGGCTCCGGCTGCTGCAGCTCGACCGGCGGCAGATGATCCAGCGAAGGATCGCCCGGCAGATCAGCCGGCTCCGTTCGGTTCTGCCGTTTTGGCTCTGGTGGTTGGTCGGGCTGCTTACGCTGCGGATCGATCGGATCCGGCTGGGGGGCGTCGTCGTGGGGGAGCTGCTCCCATGGTTCTTCTTCCGGGCCAGGCTTCCCGGCCTCGGTTACCCGCGGCGAAGGGCCCTCGACCAGCGAAACGTGGACCACCGGTTCGGCCGCCAATGGAGGGGAACCGACGATTTGAACCGTGGTGGCGTAGCCGGCCAGCAGCAAATGGGCCAACAGCGAAAGGACTAGACACTTACGCAACGGCCGGGATTGGCCCCAGCGGGTCTGCATGAGGATCAGCAGGGCAACGGTCAACGCGGCCAACCCCGCCCACAGCAGCCCCACCAACAACTCGATGCTAGTGAGGAAATCCAACAGTCGGTCAAGTCGGAGAGTACCCATCGGCTACTTCTGTATGGGCATTATACGGACCGATATCCCCAGGTTTTGGATGCCCGCCTGTTTGCACGCGTTCAGTACAGAGGCCACCCGTTGAAACTCGCCTTTGGCGTCCCCGCGGACCAACACGCCCAGGTCGCTATACTGGGTTCGCGCGGCGGCCAGCCGGTCGGTCAGCTCGTCCAGGGTGACCGGCACCCGGTCCAGGGTGATCGTCCCGTCCCGATACACATTGACGACTTTTCTCTCGGGCGCCGCGGACAAGGTCCCCTGGTCGGCGACTTCCGGCACCCTAAGGCTGATCTTCCGCTCCAGTTCCGTGAACTTCGTACCCACCATGAAGAAGATGATCAACAAGAACACAACGTCGATCATCGGCGTCAGGTTCAGCGTCGGCTGTTCGTCGAGATGTGTTTTTAGGGGCATTATTTGTTTTGCAACTCTTCAGCGGAGATTATGTTGACTACCTCCTGACCCATCGCGTCGATGTCGATAATCAGCCGGTCAACGCGGCTGACGAAGAACAGGTAGAAGATCAGTGCGGGAATGGCCACCGTCAGACCGAAGGCGGTGGTCAGCAACGCCTCGCTTATCCCCTCGGCCAACCGTTCGGGCCGTCCCATGGCGTCGGCGGTGGCGATGTTGTTAAACGCCCGGATCATACCCACCACGGTCCCCAACAGCCCTAGCAACGGGGTGACCGTGGCCACGCCGTTAATCACCCGGAGGTACCGTCGCAGCGTGTTAGTGGCTCGTTCGCCGCTGTCGATAATGGCCTGTTCGACCTCTACAGCGGGGCGGCCCCACTTGCGAACGGCCCCGGCAAGCACCTCGGCCACCGGACTGCCGTTATCTTCGCACAGGGCGATCGCTTTTTCGCGATCCAACTCGCCCTCGCGTAACTGTTTGAGGAACCGCTTGACAAACGGCCCGGGGATCACCCGACCGCGGCGAAGGCTGATCGCCCGCTCGAAAACAAACGCCAGCAGGATGAACGAGCACAAGGCGATCGGGATCATCAAGGGGCCGCCGCTTCTGATGATGCTCCAGAGGTCCTTCGTCGGGATCGGTTCCTCCTCGGCCACGGCCAGCGTCTTGGCGGCGGTCTCAGTCTGCCCAAGGGCCACAGCGGCTACGCTCCAGGACGCGAGCAATAGACCGGCTGCAAGCAACCAGACGGTCCACGGTCGGGATGATGTTGTGGTTCTTGCCATATATATCCCTCACTGATGGAGTTTTCGCGTGATTCTCGACAATAGCCGGGGGACAACGTCCCGCGGGTGTATTGCCGCGACGCGTTGCGTCCCGGCTATTTTTTTGCGAAAATTGCTTCAAACGGCTAAAATGTTACCGGGTGTCAAATCGGTACTTCCCTTATCTTTTTCGTATACAGCACACCCCGATGGTGAGTCAATCTGGCTTGGCCGAGCGGGCTCTTTGTCCCGCGGTAGTCTTCAATCGCTGCCTGGCGCGCTCGACAAACGGCGACTTTGGATAGACCTTTAGCACCCGGTTGTAGAGTTTTGCGGCTTCTCGGTGCTCGCCCAGCTTTTCGTGGCATTTGCCGGCCTGCAACAGCGCGGCGGACTGCCAGGTGGGATAGGCGTAGAGGATTTCCAGCCGCAGGTACTCCCGCAGAGCCGCTTCGTAGCTCTCCTGGTGGAAATACGTCTCGCCGATCATCCACTGGGCCATGGCGGCGGTCTCCGTCTTCGCACCGGTCGGCGAGCGGATCACCTTCTGAAAGGCGTCGCGTGCACCCTGGAAGTCGGCCCGATTGGCCAGGCAGCGGCCGATCAGGTAGTCGGCCTCGTACTGCTGGGGAAAATTGGGATATTGGGCCTTGATTTTCGACGCGATGGCGTAGGCTTCGTTCCATTTTTTCAGGTGCCCCAACACCTGGGCACGCCGCATGGGAACATTCGCCAACCAGGGCTCCCCTCGGCCCTGAATCCGCCCGGCCAACTGTTCAAATCGCTGGTTGGCCGCCTCGTAGTCGCCTTGACGACAGAGAGACTCGGCGATCCAGTACTCGGCCGCCAACCGCCGGGGGCTTTTCGGGAACTCTCCCACGAGGGTCGCAAATGCCTTGCCGACCTGCTCCCAGTCCTCCTTGTCTACGGCCATCTGGCCGCGGAGGTTCAGGGCAGCCTCTCGGATCTCGGGGGCCGGCTTTCCGGCTAGCAGCTCTGAGACCAGTTTGCCAGCCCGGGCAGTGTCCTTCGCCTGGACCAGTGCCCGCTGTGCCAGGCGGAGTGTGGCATCCGCCCAATAACGGCCCTGCGGATACTGCTTGCGAACCCGCTCGAACAGGCCGCTCGACTGGTCCGTTTTACCCAACTCCTCCAAGGCCCAGGCCCACTGGTAGAGCACCGCGTCCAACTCGGGCAGTTTTGGATATTCCTTTGCCAGCCGCTCGTACAGCGCGGCCGCCTCTTGGTCCTGCCCGAGCTTGTCCCGAAGCTGTGCGGCGGCCAATAGCGCGTCAGGATGCTGCTTACTCTTGGGGTGCTCGGCGATTACCAGGTCGTACATTGTCAGGGCCTGATCCGACCGGTCAAGCTGTTCGAGGGTCCGGCCGCGGACCATTGCCGTTTCGGCTGCGATTTCCGCGGGAGGGTTCTTTTTTAACAGCTCGTCGAACGTTTCCGCCGCTTCGGCCAACCGGCCGGCCTTCAGCCGGCTCCATCCCAAGCCGGAAAGCCCTTTCCACCGGCTTTCGGCCGAACCGGCATCGGCCCCCAGCCGGCTGAACAGCTCGGCCGACCACTGGGTGTCTTTCGCCTCGTAGGCGGCTTCGGCAAGTTGCTCGGTGGTAGGCAGGATCAACTCGTGCCGGGGGTGGTTTTTCAGCAGGGCCGCGTAGATATTCTTTGCCTTGTCGAGCCGGCCGGTTCGGGCGTAGCAGATGGCCAGTTCGCCCCAAGCCCTGACCGCCTCGTCGCCGGCGGGCTTGCTGGCCAGAAAGGCATTAAGCGGTCTCACAGCGTCGGCGTATCGCCCCGTGGCCAACAGCAGCGAACCTTGCGTAAGCTGGGCGTCGGTTTTCAGCCGGCCGTCGGCCGCGTCCAGCACCGGCAACAGCACGGCCAACGCCTCTTCGTACTGTTTGCGGTCCAAAAGCGATTGGGCCAGCTTCCGATGGACGTTTGCCTTCAACGGGCTGTTGGGAAATTGTTTGTCGAACTTGGCGGCCGCCCGGTCAAGCGCCTGGTAGTCCTTCACCAGCAAGGCCGCCTGGACCTTGCCGAAAAGGGCGTCGTCTATCCACTGGTTGTCCGCCACCTCCGAAGCAATCACCTGGTCGAACTGCCGACAGGCCGCCGCCGTATCGCCCGAGCGGAGCAGGGCGTCGCCGGCATGGAACCGGATGGCCGGCATCAGCCGATGCTGGGGACCGGCCGCAGCCGCAGCCGCCAACAACGATCCGGCCGCGGCGGCCCAATCCTCCTGGGCCCTTTGCACCACGCCCAGCCAGTACCGGGCCTCGATGCCCACCTTCGGGTCGGACGTGATGCTCTCGAACAGTGCCTTGGCCTCGTCGAGCCGGCCGAGCTTACGTAGTGCCCAGCCGCGTCCCAACCGGGCGTTCGACTTCCAAGGGCTGGTGGCCAGGGTGGTCTCGAAGGTGGCGAACGTCTTGATCGCCTGGGCGTACTTGCCGGCCGCATATTGCAGGGCCCCCAGGCGGCACTGGGCGTCGTCGGCCAGGGGGTGTCTCGTCTTCGAGGCTACCGATCGGTAGAGCCGCTCCACCTCCGCCTTGTTCTTACCTTGCTTTTCCAGCGCCCGGGCGAGCCCGAAGCGGCAATCGTTCACCAGCCGCCCACGAGGGAACTTGCTCAAGGCGGCGCGGAAGTACCCGGCCGCCGCCGCGTCCCCTCGCCCCAGCGCGATGTCGCCAAGGTAAGGCAACACATAGGTACCCAGCTTGTCGTCCGGGTACTTGGATTGGAACTGCTTTAATTCGGCCAGGGCCAGATCGGTCTTGCCGGCCAGATAGGCAGTCTCAGCGGCGCGGAATAGCGCGGGGCGGGCGAACTTCCCACTGGGTACCCGATCTAGGTACCGGCGGAAATGCGTTCCGGCCCGCTCGGAGTTTCCCGACTGCAGCAGCGCTTCACCCAGGAAAAAGACGCTCTGGTCGGCGTTGGCGTGATTCGGGTGCTTTTCGAGGAACGCCTGGAACTCCTCGGCAGCCAGCTTCCACCGGTGGCGGGCATAATGTCCCGCTGCCACGGCGAACCGATCATCCGCATCGTCCGCCCGCACCGAGACATCAGCCAGCACCGCCAGCACGGCGAGCACCAGCAGTGGTCCGCGCCGGAAAGTCATCGGCATGGCCAACATCATGCGCAGGTAGTTTAGCCGCCGCGTCTACGCGGCGCGATTTCCCGGCGTGGACGCCGGGGCTAAACAAGAAAGTCTGCCCGAATCACGCAAGATATGCAAGGGCTAGGCTTTGTCAGAAAACGGATGGACAGCACCGATCTGTAGGGTGGGTGCTTGCACCCACGCGGAAAAACCACGACCTTCGCGTGGGTGCAAGCACCCACCCTACACGTTTTCTGACAAAGCCTAGTAATTACTGCCCGGGCCGCCGTCGACATTGCCCACCATGTGCAAGTGGTTGTGGTCGATGTAGATCACTTCCTGGGCGTCCTCGTCGACGGTCGTATGGGGAATCGGCCAGCCAACCCGGGTGACTTCGGTGTAGTGAATGATGCACTTGTAGTGGGCGTGATGGAGCTGCGCAGGGCCGATCAGCGGATACACCCGAGGCGGATCGATGTAGTCGGCGATCGGCTCGACGACGATCCGCACGTTGTTGCGTTGGATCTCGTGCATCAGCGGCAGTCCGCCTTCCATGGGATTCGCCTTCTCGAATGCCCGCATGATCTCGTCGTCCGAGGGGGGGTCCAACGCCACGGCCGGCCCGCCGGCGGTCAGCGGCCCCAAAATCGGCACCCGCTCGTACCGCTCATGTTCGTGGAACTGGTCTTCCAACCTGTCCTGGAAGTAGGGCGACATGGGGATCGGGTATCCCAGAATCCCAAGGGTTGGCCCGTAGGTCACGTGGCAGCCGGCGGCTGAAAGCAGCGACAGCATCACGGCCACGTGCAAAGCGGCGGAAGCAACTCTTCTGGACATCCGTGGTTCCTCGGTAGGAAAACCCGTGGTTACGCAAGGCAAAGAAACTGAAGTACCCAACTCTACTGTCGGCTTCGGGGTTTAGGCTGTTAGGCTGTCAGGCTGTTAGGCTGTTAGGCGTTGAGTTCACGCCCCTAACAGCCTAAACCCCTAACAGCCTTTCCCCTTCGGACGTTCGCCAAGTGGTATATTATTTTCTTTGCCTTGCCTTACCACTACTTATCGTGTAAATCTGCGTAAAACTTGCGGGTTTTTCCGATTGTGCCGGCTAGTGGCCGCAGCAGCGCGGCGAGTTACTAAAGTCTAGGAACCACCAACCGTCGTCCCACTCCAGGGTCACCTTCCGCCAGCCAAGCGGGACCTGCGGATATGGGTAGAACGGCCCGATAAACGGCCAGGCGGTCGGCGAATACTGCTTCGGATAGGTCAACGCCGCGTAGTTCGGATAGGATGCGTAGCTGGGCCAGGAGTAGTTGGGCATATGCGGCTGGTCGTAGCGGGCCGGGGCCACGTCACCGCCGGCACGCGACACATACGCCGGAATCGGACCACCGGCCGGTCCCGGCATAGCGGCAGCTTGTGTGAAGGCGATTGGGATCGGGCGCCCTGGAACCTTCACATCTGTCGCCCGCAAGGCCGTTCGCGGTAGTGCAGGCTGCGGCTGGACGGCCGCTACCTTCTTGACCGGTGCCTGGCTGAACGAGTTGCTGACCCGCTGGGCAGTACCGGCCCTGGACCCGGCCAGGTTGCTTTGCACGTTGCCGAACCGGAAGGTCGAATCCGTTTGCGGCGGGTCGTCGGCTGGTAGCTTTGCTGTCGGTGGCTTGCCTGCCGGTGTCTTGGCTGCTCGGGACGGGCCGACCGTCAGGTTGTTGACCACCCGCGTGACTCCGGGTGTCTGGAACACCGTTTCCAGCGCGGTGTCCACCTGCCGCTGGCTATGGACACGCCCTTGCAGCCAAGCGGTCCCGTCTTGGTACTTCACGCCGATCGTGTAGTCGCGCAGTCGGCCGCTTGCCTTCAACCTCTTGGCAATTTGGTCTGCAACCTCCTGGTTATTTCCCGAGGCTGTCGTGGGCATTACTACGGTGGTTGCGGCGACCACCAGCGCTGTCAACAAGTGTCGCATGTCTTCCCTCCTTTGGAACCCTAAATTGAGAGTCGCGCGGTCAACTCAGCAATGGGACCGGCCGGCGCCGGAAGGAGGGCCCGTCGCGCCGCTAGCATCCTGCTGAGCGGACGGGAACTTGCGGTGTGGCCCCCCTTGGCAACACCCATGTCTTTCGATTCTTTCGATTGCTGCCTGAATATAGGTTTCGGTTGACGGTTACGTCGAGCGAAAGGTTTTTTCCGATTTTTCCGATTTTCGCGGTCGTAACGCGGATTATTCATCGGAAACCCGTGTAGCGGCTGGGCTTGCCCGATTTTCCGCAGGTTGGTGTAACGGCTAAGTAGAGTAGTTGTTTGATTGGGTTAGAGTCTATCGTTGTAACTTCTGCGCGCCGTGCGCGCATCTTGTACAGTACTTGTTCACCACACT
>JAUWHT010000309.1 GCA_030605745.1 Pirellulales bacterium
TTCACCAACTTCAACGCCGACGCCGAAGGGGTCGACGTGGAGCAGATAATCGAGAAGATCTTAGAGGCAGTGCCCGAGCCGGGCTACGGCGAGTCGGTTGCGCCGCGACCTCGCACCAAGAAGAAGCAGCCGGCTGCACAGAAGCAGGCAGCCGCAATGCCTGCGGCACAACCGCAACCCCAACCGACCCCAGTACCGGCTTCCCCTGCGGCTGCGACCGGCCGGGTGCCAGTTGCGGCGCCCCCGGTCGGGCCGGCGGCGCCACCGCAGGCTGCTCGCCCAATGGCTCCTCCCGGTCCGACCACGCCACCCCACACCGGCCCAACCCCACCCCCGCCCGGCCCCACGCCGCCGCCGGTGCCGTAGTGCTACCCCATTGAGTTTCAGGCGAACATGGGTTTGGCCCTCTTTTGATCCTGCCCAATCCTGAGCTACAATCCTGCCCAATCCTGAGCTACAATTAGGAACAGTACAATCGGTTGTATCAACCGCTTTGCCCCGTTTCTGGAGAACATGTGGAGAATGTCATGTCGAGAATTCATTGCTGGGCCGCTTTGCTCAGTTCCGTTGGGACATTTGGATTGTTTTTCACTGCCGGTACGCCGGTGGCTGCGGGCGAGTTGGCCCGGTTTGCGGGCCTGCAAGGGCGGCTGGACATCGCCGGCGGGACCGCCCATATCCCTGTGATGAAAGAGGCGGCCAAGCGGATCATGCGGTTCAATCCGAAGATCCGGATCACTGTGGCCGGTGGAGGGTCGGGCGTTGGTGTGCAGAAGGTCGGCCAGGGGTTGGTCCAGATCGGCAACACCGGCCGGCCGCCAAGCGAGGCAGAAATCGAAAAGTTCGGCCTCGTCTCCTTCCCGTTTGCGATCGACGGGGTGGCCGTGATCGTCCATCCGGCCAACCCGATTCGCAACCTGCGTTCGAGCCAGGTCCGCGACATCTTTACCGGCCGGATTAAGAAATGGAACACGTTGGACGGTACCACCGCGCCGGTCCGCTGGATCCACCTGTACACGCGCGACGAAGCCAGTGGTACCCGGGCGGTCTTCTGCAAGAGGCTCCTGCCAGGGACCTTCATTCCAGCAACGGCCAACGTGGTTACATCCAACGGCCAGATGAAGACCGTCATCGGCAGCGACCGCAACGGGATCGGATACATGAGCATCGGCTACGTGGATGCCAGCGTTCGCGCGGTGGCATTGGACGGGATACCGGCAACCCAGCAAAACGCGCAGAACGGCTCCTACAAGGTCGTCCGCAAGTTGTACATGAACACCAAGGGCAAACCGTCCAAGCTGGCCGGCGCCTTCATCGATTACATTCTAAGTCCAGAAGGGGCCGAGATCATCAAAGCAAACGGTTACATCCCAATTATCACAAAGCCGCGACCGTTGGTCGCGCAGCTTTTGTCTTCGGACTATTGGCTTGCCGGTGGGTGATGCGCGACCACCGGTCGCGGCTTTATGTGATGCGCGACCACCGGTCGCGGCTTTGTGATTGGAATACCGCCTCACCATGATCTCAACTCCCCGGCGATCTCGAAGCACGCTGTCCGGCGAACGATGGTTGCGTGGCCTGCTGTTGGCGGCCACGCTGGTTTCCACGGTAGCCGTGTTTTCGATTCTTGGGTTTCTGGTTTACTTCTGCCTGCCGTTGGCCGATCCGGCGCGATTGGCCGCGGTGGCAAGCTGCACGTGGCAGCCTTTCCAAGGCCAGTTCGGCATCCTGCCGATGGTCGTCGGCTCGCTGAGCCTCGCGGCCGGGGCACTTGTGCTGGCCTTTCCCATGGGTGTCGGGATATGCTGCCTGGCCCACGGGCTGGCGCCCCGGGCGGTCGCCCGGGCGTTGCTCGTGCTGATCCACTTCATGGCCAGTATCCCCACGGTGATTTACGCCTTCGTGTCGGTCTTTCTGTTGGTGCCGCTCATGAGGCAGTGGTTCGAACGGGGTAGCGGGTTCAGCCTGCTCAGCGCCGCACTGACGCTGGCCGTGCTGGTGCTGCCGACTATCGTCCTGTTGATTCACATCCGCTTCGAGCAGATTGATCCGCCGCTGCGGCTGGCGTCGGCAGCGTTGGGGTTCTCTCCGGCCGGGGAGCTGCTTTGGGTGATTCTTCCGCTTTCCGGTCGGGGTCTGGCGGCGGCGGCCGTGCTGGGATTCGGCCGGGCGATCGGCGATACGATGATCTCTCTGATGGTGGCCGGCAACGCCCCGCAATTTCCTACCAGCATGTTGGATTCGATCCGCACGCTGACGGCGCAAATCGCCCTGGTGGTAGCCACCGACAGCCAAACGCCCGCGTATCATTCCATCTTCGCTTGCGGCCTGATCCTGTTTCTGGCAACCGGCGTAGTGAGCCTGACGATCCGGCGTCTGCGGCTGCCTTCCCGCGAGTCGTTGTTCCATGCAAAAAACGCTTGACAGCCTGTTTGTGTGCTTTGCCTGGTTGGCCGGATTGGTCACTGTGGGTATGGTGGGTCTGTTGGTGGGGTTCTTGATTTGGCGCGGTGCGGGCACACTGGGCCTGGAGTTGTTCTTTGCCGACACACCGCCGGCGGCTGCGCTTTTGGGCCGCCAGCCGGTATTCGACGGCCTCTGGCCGGCGGTGGCCGGAACGCTGCTGCTGGTAATCACCTCGTCGGTCATCTCAATCCCGCTGGGTGTTGCCAGTGGCGTCTACCTGGCCGAGTATGCGTCGGGCCGCTGGCGGGCGCTGCTGGGACTGGGCGTCGATCTGCTGGCCGGGATCCCTTCGATCGTGATGGGCCTGTTCGGCTTCAGCATGATTCTGCTGCTGCGCAAGACCCTGCTGCCATCGGCCAACACCTGCCTGTTGCTGGCCGCCGTGTGCCTGGCGCTTCTGGTGCTGCCCTACGTGATTCGCACCACGCAAACGGCCATGGAGAGCCTGCCGGGCCATTTGCGGTTGATTGGACCCGCTTTGGGGATGACCCGCGGGCAAAACATCCGCCACGTGCTGCTGCCCGGTGCCGGTCGCGGAATCCTCAGCGGGGCGATCCTGGCCGTCGGCCGCACCGCCGAAGATACAGCCGTGATCCTGATGACCGGGGTCGTCGCCACCGGCGGCATCCCACAGAGGCTTTCCGATAAGTTCGAGGCCCTACCTTTCACCATCTTCTACCTGGCCGCAAATCATGCCGACCGGGCCGAACTCAATCGGGCGTTCGGCGCCGCACTGGTATTGCTGGCACTAACGGGCATACTGTTCGCCATGGCCTATTGGTTGCAAAGAACCCTGGAGAGGCGATGGAAAGGGCGGATCTGAGTCCCCGCGAGCCGAGCGTGCAGATCGCCGATCTGGCGGTGCATTTCGCCGGCAGGGCCGCGTTGCACGGTATCAACCTCACACTCGAAGCCGGGCAGATGACTGTGGTGATCGGCCCGTCCGGCTCGGGCAAGACGACGTTGCTGCGGGCAATCAACCGGCTGAACGAATGTTTTCCCAACTGCCGCACGGTGGGGACTGTACGGATCCGGCTCGATGGCCGCTGGGTCGATGCCTACCGCGACTTCCGGCCGGTGGCCGAGTTGCGCCGCCGGGTAGGCATGGTCTTTCAGACGCCCAACGTCCTGCCATGCTCGATCGAGAAGAACCTTTCCATTCCATTGATACGGGTTGCCGGGCTTTCCAAGAGCCGACTGCCGGGGCGGATCGAGTGGGCGCTTAGAGAAGTCGAATTGTGGGACGAAGTCAAGGACCGGCTCCGCCACAACGCACTGACGCTCTCCGGCGGCCAGCAACAGCGGCTGTGCCTTGCCCGGGCGCTGGCACTGAAGCCGCAAGTGTTGCTGTTGGACGAGCCAACCGCGTCGCTCGACTTTCGGGCCACGCAGAAGATTGAGCGGCTTCTGTTGAAGTTGCGCGACCGCTACACGATACTGGCCATCTCGCACAGCCTGGGCCAAACCCGGCGGCTGGCCGACCGGGTGATCGTGCTCCGCGACGGCCGGCTTGCAGAGCAGTTTGACCGCGAACACCTCGAAGATGCCGAAACCTTCGAGGCCCTGCTGGAGGAGATTTTCTAAAACCGTTTAGCCAAATAGCCGGGACTGGGCGCGTCGCGGGAATGCACCCGCGGGGCGTTGCCCCCCGGCTATTGCGCCTGCAAAAATCTTGGACACACGGTTGGTAGCTGCACACCCGCATCCCTGCGGGTGCATCAGATTGCAGATATGCAATCTTCCGGGTGGGTCGTAAACCCGCACACCGTTGCGCTATCTGATTGCAGACAAAAGGCTTGTGGCAAATCCGCCACGTTGTGGTACAATCCTTGCTGTTACGGATATGGGAGAGTTTGTACCCATGAAAGTTGCAATTCCCACGTTCGGCACCCGGGTTGCGCCGCGATTCGATTGCGCGCAGAGCTTCCTGCTGGTCGGCGTCGAGGACGGCCAGTCCACCGAAAAGCGGGAAATCGAGTCGACCGATTGGGCGCCCCATCAGCGTGCCGGCAAACTGGTCGAACTGGGTGTCGATACGGTAATCTGCGGGGCCATCGATCGCTGGTCCGGCCAGTTGCTCGAGGCTGAGGGGATCACGGTTTACGGCTGGGTGACCGGCGAAGTAGAGGACGCGTTGAGTTGTCTGCTGCGCGGGGAGTTGGTTTCCCAGGCCATCATGGGTGCAGGGGGCCACTGCTGTGGACGATGGCGGTTCCGCGGTGGGGTGGCCGGTGCAACCCCAGAATCGGCGGAGCGGCCCCCGAGTCGGGGTCGGGGAATGGGACGCCGTGGTGGCGGAGGAAGAGGAGGTGGTGGAGGCAGACGCGGGCCAGGAAACCGCTGAGAACACTCCACTAAAGTGAGACATATTGTCGATCACAGAGAATGTCGATCGCAAGACAAGAAAGGTACTCCGATGATAGTCGCAGTTTCTGCTGAGGGAACGGACCTGGCAGCCAAGGTCGATCCCCGATTTGGTCGGGCCAGGTACTTCTTGGTCATAGACACCGAGAAAGGACTGCTGGCGGCCCACGACAACACGGCAAACCGAAACGCCGCGCAAGGCGCGGGCATCCAAGCCGGTAAATCGGTTGTGCAACTGGGCGTCGAGGCCGTCCTTACCGGAAACGTCGGTCCCAAGGCGTTCGGCGTGTTGAAGGCCGCAGGGGTCAAGATGTTTCTGGTCGACGGCGGCACCGCTCAAGAGGCCGTCGAGCAACTGAAAGCCGGGTTGTTGCGTGAAGTGGATCAGGCGAACGTGGAAGGCCGTTGGGCATAATGCAAAGCTATCTGGACTGCATTCCGTGCTTTGTTCGCCAGACACTGCAAGCGGCCCGATTCGTCACCGACGACGTCGGCATACACGAACGCGTGCTGCGAGACGTGCTGCGCAGGGCCGCCGAAATGGACCTGGGCGCGTCCCCGCCGGTGATGGGGCGATATATTCATGAGTTGATCCGACGGTTTACCGGCAACGACGATCCGTACCGGACGGTCAAGGAGCACTTCAATGGCTACGCGCTCAAGCTGCTGCCGGGACTGCGAGTGAAGGTAGAGAATTCGCCGGACCCGCTAGAGGCGGCCGTGCGGCTGGCGATTGCCGGCAATGTGATCGACTTCGGCACCGCCTCGGAGGTAAACGAGTCGTATGTGTCCGAGGCGATCGAGCAGGCGCTCAGCGCGACGCTTCCCGGCGCCGCGGTGGGCCAGTTGCGTAAGGCGATCGAGCAGGCCGACGAGATTCTCTACCTGGCGGACAATGCCGGCGAGATCGTCTTCGACCGATTGCTGATCGAGCGGATGCCGCTTGAGAAGGTGACGGTGGTGGTCAAGGGCGGCCCGGTTATCAATGATGCGACGATGACCGACGCCGAGGCGGCCGGGTTGTGCGAACTGGTCCGCGTGGTCGATAACGGCACGGCAGCGCCGGGCACAATCCTCGAAATCTGCTCCGGCGACTTCCGAGAGCGTTTTCAGGCGGCCGACCTGATAATTTCCAAGGGACAGGGCAACTACGAGACACTTAGCGATGTGACCGCGGAGATATTCTTCCTATTGAAGGCCAAATGCCCAGTCATTGCCCGAGACGTCGGCTGTCAGGTCGGCGACCTGGTGGTGCGGCGCGGGCAGGATACCTGTACAAATCGGGGGCCCGCGCAAAAATAACCTGTACAAGTTTGAGCGAGGGTGGCACGTCCCTGAGCGCAGCGAAGGGCGTGGACGCCCGGCCCAACACGCCCTTCGTTCCTCAGGGCGTGCCACCTAATTGATCAAGTTATTTCTGCGCGGACTTAGTATTGAAAACCTAATCCAACTCAACAGGAGAAACGACCATGTCTTCAAACGAAGAAGTATCAAGTGCCACGAGTGTGGTAGCAGTTCCCGTTGCGGCCGGCCGGCTGAGCATGCACTTCGGGCATTGCGATCAGTTCGCGTTGTTTGACGTGGATGCGGATTCCAAGGAAGTGTTGAACGATCGCCGGTTCGATTCGCCGCCACACCAGCCGGGTATGCTGCCGGAGTGGCTGCACGATCAGGGCGTGACGCTAATCATTGCCGGCGGCATGGGCCGCCGGGCCCAACAGTTGTTCAGCCAATTCGGGATCGAAGTGATCGTCGGGGCGCCTTCAGAAACGCCGCAGGCCGTCGTCCAGGCATGGCTCGACGGGAAACTGCAAATCGGAGAAAACTTTTGCGATCACTGACATGATCGAAAACCTGCGAATCACCACCCTGGTCGAGAACACCGTCCGGTCGGGCGGCCTGCTGGCCGAACACGGTCTGGCGTTCTGGATCGAGGCCGACAGGCACCGCATCCTCTTCGACACCGGCCAGGGAACGGCACTGCTGCCGAACGCAAAGCAGTTGGAGATTCCACTCCACACGGCCGATGCAGTGGTGCTGAGCCACGGTCACTACGACCACACGGGTGGACTGGCCGGCTTGTTGGACTCGGGTCTGGAGGTCGACGTCTACCTCCATCCGGCTGCCCTGCAGCCGAAATACTATCGTCAGGAGAAGCCACCCCACCGAAATATCGGGATTGCCAATATCGACGAAGAATTCCTCCGCTCCCGCGTGCGGAGCCTGATACTTACTTCCACGCCGACGGAGTTGTTCGAGGGCATCCATCTGACCGGTGAAATCCCGCGCCGAAACGATTTTGAAGACACGGGGCTTCAGTCCTATCTCAATGCGGCGTGCACCGAGCCGGATACACTGCTCGATGATCAGGCCCTATACGTGGAGACCTCTGCCGGGCTGGTCGTGGTTCTCGGCTGTGCCCATGCTGGGGTGGTCAACACGCTCGACTACATTGCGGAGCAGACAGGCCGGCGGGAGATTCACGCCGTGCTGGGCGGGATGCACCTTTTGCAGGCGGGCCCCAAGCGATTGCAGGCCACCGCCGACGCGCTGCTGCGATACAACGTCCAGTTGGTCGGCCCGATCCATTGCACGGGGAGCCATGCCGTCACATACCTTCGGACCCGGCTACCCGACCGCTGCATCGACTGTTCGGCTGGGTCCATGGTTACGCCTTAGCAAATAACTTGTACGAATTCCACCAAGAGTGGCACGTCCCTGAGCGCAGCGAAGGGCGTGTTTGGGGCGCCTTGCCACGCCCTTCGTTCCTCAGGGCGTGCCACCAATTTGTACAGCTTATTTCTGCGCCGGGGCTAAACGAGGCAATGGCCAAGAAAAAGACCCGGCCGTCGGCGGGGGCGCCGGCGGCCGGGTGTGAAAGACCGTTTCGCTATTTGCGTCGGCTACAGCCGGCTCTTAAGCGACT
>JAUWHT010000104.1 GCA_030605745.1 Pirellulales bacterium
ATTGGAGCCCAACCGCCAGATATTCTACAACCCTCAGTCCCTGGTCGTGGTCTTCGACGAACAGATGATGACGCATGTGGGGTGGTTGCCCGACGGGACGGGGAAGGTGTGGCAGCAGGGGGACAATCCTAACAGTGTGGAGAATCCGAACAACTGGGCACTGATTCGCGGCGATGGAGTGGAAGTGGAGGGGGTGATCTCGGGGATTGCCTTCTGGCAGAACTGGGCTACGAACAAGTGGGAGGCGATCGTTACGTTCGACGGCAACGGTGCTGAGCCGGGTATGCCGGGGTTGCCTAACGGGGTTTACACGCTGATCGCTCGGACCAATTTGCAGGACGTATCTGGCAATGCGTTAGCGCGGACCGGGTTCCAGCCGAACGGCCCAGACCAGACCAGCGGGCTGGGATTTACGTTCCGGGTACATGAGCTGTCGCCCGGCGATCCGAACCCGGGCGATCTGGACACGTGGATCAACGAGGACTGGGCCGGCCGGCCGGCGGACGAGTTTGGCGAGGGTGCCGCGGGCACACAGGAAACGGCCGCCGTGGCACGAACTCCTGACGGGCAGCTTACCGTGGTTGTCTGGGCCAGCCAGCGGCAGTTGGACCCGGACGATCCCGCATCGTTCGATTGGGATATTATCGCCCGCCGGTACGACGGCCAGGACCGCGCGCTCGACCTTGAGCCGTTTGTGGTCAACAGCATCCGGGACGGCAACCAGATTGATCCAGACGTGGCCATCGACCAGAACGGCAACTTCGTGGTGACATGGTCCGGGTCGGGCATCGGCGATGGGATCGGCATCTTCGCCAAGCGGTTCGATGCTAACGGGGACGCGATCGGCGGCGATTTCCGTGTGAACCAGTTTACCGAAAACGTCCAGCGCGAGCCGTCGGTGGCCATGGACCTCGACGGTGATTTCGTTATCAGCTACAGCAGCTACGACCAGCCGGGCGACGACCACCGCGACGGCGTGTTCGCTCGCCGGTACAACAATCTGGGGCAACCGCTGGACGCCGCGGAGTTCAAGGTCAATACCTACACGCAGGACTGGCAGCGGATGTCGGACGTGGCGATGGACGCCGACGGCGATTTCGTGGTCGTCTGGGCCAGCGACGCGCAGGACGGAAGCGCGTGGGGAATCTACGGCCAACGGTTCACCGCCGCCGGCATCATGCAGGGTGGCGAGTTCCGCATCAACCAGGCCACCGCCGACAAGCAACTCAACCCGGCCGTGGCCATGGACTACTTCGGCAGCTTCGTGGTGACCTGGTCCAGCTTCCACCAGCCGGACAACGGGTACGACACCTACCACCGCCGCTATGATGCGGCCGGTACGCCGCTGGGCGGCGAGCTGCGCGTGAACGAGCAGGTGCAAAACTGGCAGCGGCTGCCCGACGTGGCCATGCGGCAACGCCTCGGGGCGGGCAACGGCGACTACGTCATCACATGGGACTCTTACGGGCACGACGACAATCCGGAGTTTAACGGGATCAACGAGGACTACGGCGTCTTCGCCCGGATGTACAACTTCGACGGCTCGGACTTCCTCGACAAGACGACCGGCCGGCGGGTGGGTGAGTTCCGGATCAACGCCAACATGCTGGGCAGCCAGGTGGACCCAGCCGTGGCCATGGACGCCGACGCCGGCCATTACGTGGTCGTCTGGACCGGTCCCGACGGCAGCGAGACGGGGATCTACTCGCGACTTGTCGATCCGCCGGTGGACGGGCCGGCTTCCACTACTCTGGACCTGGCTGGCACGTCCGGCAACGATGTGTTCGAGTTCGTCGCCGGCGCCACGCCCGGCGCTTGGGTGGTAAAGCTCAACGGCGTGCTGCAGCAGGTCGGTCCGCAACTGGTTGCCGTCAACTTCGACGGCCATGGCGGCCACGACACCGCGATACTGACCGGAACCGACGGCAACGAGACGGCCGAACTGCGCGTGGGCGAAGGAATTCTCCGCGGCGGCAACTACACGGTTGCCGTGGCCAACGTCGAGTCGATCACCGTAGACGGCCGCGGCGGCAACGACGTAGCAAAACTCTACGACTCGCCCGGTGACGATTACTTCATCGCCACGCCGCAGTATGCCAGGCTATCCGGCGACGGGTTTTTCCTCCAGGCCGAATCGTTCGACGCCGTGCACGGCTACTCCGTCGCCGGCGGGCTCGACGTGGCGAAGCTGTTCGATTCCGCCGGGAACGACCTGTTCGTGGCCACTCCGACCGAGGCCGTGCTATTGGGCAACGGATTTTACAACCGCGCGAAGTACTTTGAGGCGGTGCATGCGTACTCCACTGCCGGCGGGCTGGACGTGGCGAAACTCTACGATTCGGCCGGCAACGACACCTTCGTCGCCGATCCGGTTGCCGGTGTCCTGTTCGGCGACGGGTTCTACAACCGGGCCAAGTTCTTCGAGGCGGTACACGCCTACGCCACCGCCGGCGGAACCGACGTGGCCAGGCTCTACGATTCGGCCGGCAACGATACCTTCGTCGCCGATCCGGTTGCCGGCGTACTGTTCGGCGGCGGGTTCTACAACCGGGCCAAGTTCTTCGAGGCGGTACACGCCTACGCCACCGCCGGCGGAACCGACGTGGCCAAGCTCTACGATTCGGCCGGCAACGACACATTCGTCGCCAATCCGGTTGCCGGCGTACTATTCGGCGACGGGTTCTATAACCGGGCCAAGTTCTTCGAGGCGGTACACGCCTACGCCACCGCCGGCGGAACCGACGTGGCCAGACTCTACGATTCGGCCGGTGACGACACCTTTGTCGCCAATCCGGTTGCCGGCGTGCTGTTCGGCGGCGGGTTCTACAATCGGGCCAAGTACTTCGAGGCGGTCCACGCCTACGCCACCGCCGGCGGGCTGGACGTGGCACATCTGTACGACTCGGCCGAAGATGACACCTACGTCGGCACGTCAGCCTACAGTGCACTCTACGGCAGGGGGTTCTACAACCGGGCAAAGTATTTTGAGAAAGTTCATGCCCATGCCGACGCCGGCGGAACCGACACCGCAATGCTGCTCGACGCCGCGGTGGACATCGGGAAGACAAGCACCTACAGCAAGGACCCGGACGCGGCGTTTGCCAAGATCGCCTGGCTCTACGATTTCGAGGAGTGCTTCACCGCCGATGAGTCCGATGACGAGCCGACACAGCAGGCCGTCGACGAGGTGCTCACAGCCTACTGGCCGTAGGGACCTTGGGGGATTGCAAATTGAGAATTGCCTGACTCTAACCTTTTCTATGTGTGGACAATTGAACAGCAAACCGGGCTCGCCTTGAACACCGACATTCGCCATCCTTCCTCTGTTATCACGGAGGAGGGACGAGAATGGACGCTCAACGAC